>NZ_JBDJAW010000049.1 GCF_039649665.1 Microbispora sp. ZYX-F-249
CGACCTGGACCAACACCGCCCTGGTCCGCCGCCTCCCGATCCTCAAGTAACCCCACCGACTCCGGTGCCCACCCCCAGCCCCCTGGGGGTGGGCACCGGCATGTCCGGGATGCGGACCCGCCATCACGAAGGACCGCGCTTCCGGCGCGCCGGGGAACCTACTGCTCGCGGGGCAGGCCGGGCGGATTGACCAGGGATTCGGGGACGGCCTCGTTGGACAGACCCCACCGGGCGAGGACCTTGCCGTAGGCGCCGTCCTTGATGAGGGCGTTGAGGGCCTCGCTGATCGGTTTGGCCAGCCCGCTGCCCTTCTGCGTCATCGCGGCGATGAGCCCCTGGAGCGACGGGCCGGCGCCGGAGTAGGTACCGACGATCTTCGTGTCGCCGCTCACCGCGGCGTGGTACGCGGAGGTGGGATTGGGGGCGAAGTACGCCTGGATCCGGCCGGACTTCAGCGCGAGGTAGGTGTCGGCCGGCTGCTTGTAGTACTGGATCTGGGCGGGCTTCAGCCCGGCGGTGCGGTTCTGCTTGTCCCAGCCCAGCAGGATCTTCTCCTGGTTGGTGCCCGAGCCCACGGCAACGCTGAGGCCGGCGACGTCGGACGGCTTGGCGATCGAGGTGATCGTGCTGTCCTCCGGCACCTCCCAGGCCAGCTGGTCCAGGCGGTAGGTGGCGAAGTCGTAGATGTCCTTGCGCTCCTCGGTGACCGTGATGTTGGAGAAGCCGGCGGCGTACTTGCCGGACCGCACGGCGAGGAACAGGTTCTCCCACGAGGTGGCCTCGAAGCGCGGCTTGAGGCCGAGCACGTCGGCGACGAGGGAGGCGATGTCCTCCTCCACCCCGATCGGGGTGACGTTGTCGTCGGCGAGGAACGACAACGGCGGGTCGAACGTGGTGGTGCCGACCAGGAACTCCCCCTTGGCCCGGATCGCGGCGGGGACCTGTGCGGCGATCGCCTCGACCTTCGCGGCCCGGAACCGGTCCTGCTCCGGACTCGTGTTGATCTTCAGTACGCCGGCCGCGGCCGCGGGGGCGGCGTCGGTCACGGCCTCATCGGGGATCGTGCCGCAGGCGACGAGCAGCAGCAGGGCGGACAAGCCGAGCACGGACAACCGGGATGCGGATGACATGCGATTTCCTTGGAAGTCAGAGCACCTTGCTGAGGAAGGCGCGGGTACGGTCGTGCCTCGGCCGGTCGAGCACCTGCGGGGGCGGGCCCTGCTCGACGATCCGGCCGGCGTCCATGAAGACCACGGTGTCGGCGACCTCGCGCGCGAAGCCGATCTCGTGGGTCACGACGATCATGGTGGTGCCGCTGCGGGCGAGCGCCTTCATGACTTCCAGCACCTCTCCCACCAGCTCCGGGTCGAGTGCCGAGGTGGGCTCGTCGAACAGCACGACCTTGGGCCGCAGCGCCAGGGCCCGAGCGATCGCGACGCGTTGCTGCTGTCCCCCGGACAGCTGCCGCGGGTAGGCGCCGGCCTTGTCGGACAGGCCCACCTGCTCGAGCAGCTCGGCCGCCAGCGCCTCGGCCTCGTCGCGGGGGCGGCCCTGGGCCGAGACCGGGGCCTCGGTCACGTTCTGCCGGACGGTGAGGTGGGGGAAGAGGTTGAAGTTCTGGAAGACGAAGCCGATGTGGGTCCGCTGGCGCAGGATGTCGCGTTCCCGCAGCTCGTACAGACGGTCTCCGGAGCGCCGGTAGCCGATGAACTCGCCGTCGATGGTGACGTATCCGCGGTCGATCTTCTCGAGGTGGTTGATGCTGCGCAGCAGCGTCGACTTGCCCGACCCGGAAGGACCGATGACGACCGTCACCTCGCCGGGCCGGACCCGCAGGTCCACCCCGCGCAGGACCTCCAGCGGGCCGTAGCTCTTGTGGACGCCGCGCACGTCGACCATGGGCGTGCTCATCGCTGTCCGCCTCCGCTCGCGGCCAGGCGCCGGCGCCGGGCGGCCCGCCGTACGGTGAGGATCCGGCGCACCCGCTGCACCGGCGTGGGGGGCAGGGTCCGCGCGAGGCCCCGGCCGAACCTGCGTTCCACGTAGTACTGCGCGGCCGACAGGACCGTGGTGAGGACGAGGTACCAGATCGCGGCCACCAGCAGCATCGCGATCACCCGGCCGTTGCGGTTGTAGATCACCTGCACCTGGTAGAACAGCTCGGGCAGCGCCATGATGTAGACGACCGAGGTGCCCTTGACCAGGCCGATGATCTCGTTGCCTGCGGCCGGGACGATCGACCGCATGGCCTGCGGAAGCCGGATCCGCAGGATCTGCCTGGCCCTCGGGATGCCGAGCGCGGCGGCCGCCTCCAGCTGGCCCGGTTCCACCGACAGGAAGCCCCCGCGCACGATCTCCGCGGCGTACGCCGCCTGGTGCAGCGCCAGGCCGAGCGCGGCCGCCGTCACCGGTCCGATCAGCTCCATCGAGTCGACGGAGAAGAACGCGGGCCCGAACGGCACGCCGAACGAGATCCGCTTGTACAGCGCGGCGAGGTTGTACCAGAACAGCAGCTGCAAGATGAGCGGCACCGAGCGGAACAGCCACACGTAACCCCAGGCCACCGACGCGAGCAGCGGCACGCGGGACAGCCGCATCAGCGCGAGCACGGTTCCCAGCAGGAAGCCGAGCACGATGCCGAGCGCGGTCAGCTCGACGGTGAACAGCACCGCGTGCAGCACCGAGGGATGGAACAGGTACGCGCCGACGACCGGCCAGTCCCAGGCCGGGTTGGTGATCAACGCGTTGACCGCCATCGCCAGGAGCACCGCCACCGCGGCGCCGGCGAGCCAGCGTCCCGGGTGACGCGCCTTGACGACGGCCAGGGAGCCGGCGGACTCCGCCGTCTCCTCCTCGATCACGGCGGGGGCGGTCATCGTGCCTCCGCGGTGGCGAACGAACGGACGGTGTCGAGCACGTGGGGCGTGGGGGTCATGATCAGTCCTCCCGGCGACCGCGTCTGATCGCGGGTATCCGACATGTCCCTAT
This sequence comes from Microbispora sp. ZYX-F-249, assembly GCF_039649665.1. Classification (NCBI taxonomy): domain Bacteria; kingdom Bacillati; phylum Actinomycetota; class Actinomycetes; order Streptosporangiales; family Streptosporangiaceae; genus Microbispora; species Microbispora maris. Next base: position 2,989 of record NZ_JBDJAW010000049.1, read on the forward strand.
CTTCAGCACAGGGATCGATATACCGTCAAGACCTACTTGTTTAGTAGGTAATGCTCTACGATCTCTCCGCAGGCGTACGAGCGACAGGAGGTCCGATGCCGAAGACGTACGCGATGACCCGATACGGCGGCCCCGAGACGGAGGCGCAGGCACGAGGAGAGCGCGCGGGCGCCGGCCACGGCGACAGGGCGCGGGGAGAGCCACGGTGAGCGACCGGCACCTGCTGGACAACCCCGTGTGGGCGTCGCTCACCGGGCCGCACGCGGGCTTCGCCGAACGGCACGGCAACGCGCTGCGCTACCCGGACGACGTCTCACCGTTCTTCGCGCTGCCCGGCGAGCCCGGCCCCGCGGACTGGGACGACCTCGCCGCCCTCGCCGGGCCCGGCGCGGTCGTCCCGGTCACCGGCGGCGCCCTCGCACCGCCGGACGGGTGGGAGGTGGTGGCGCGGGGCGCGGGCGTGCAGCTGACCGGCGACGACGTGATCCCGGCGCCGGACGAGGAGGCGGTCCGCCTGGGGCCGGCGGACGTGCCGGAGATGCTGGACCTCGTCGCGCGCACCCAGCCGGGCCCGTTCCGGCCGCGCACCGTCGAGATGGGCACCTACCTGGGCATCCGCCGTGGCGGCGCGCTGGTCGCGATGGCCGGGGAGCGGCTGCACCCGCCCGGATGGACGGAGATCAGCGCGGTCTGCACCGATCCGGCCCACCGCCGCCGGGGTCTGGCGTCGCGGCTCGTGCTGGCGGTCGCCGCCGGCATCCGCGCCCGCGGCGAGACCCCGTTCCTGCACGCCGCCGCGAGCAACACGTCCGCGATCCGGGTGTACGAGGGCCTCGGCTTCCGCCTCCGCCGCCGGACGACGTTCGCCACCGTCCGCGTGCCCGCCGACGTACCGGTCGCCTGAACGCCCACCGGCCCGCAGGCCGTCGCCTGCCACCTTCCTTGCCGCATTGGTGACGATTGACGACAAAACCCTATATCCCTACTGTATTAATAGGTTTCGCCGGGCCGAGCTATCAGGAGTCCCCGTGACCAAGCAGATCCATCTCGCCGCGCACTTCCCCGGCGTGAACAACACGACGGTCTGGTCCGACCCCGCGTCGGGCAGCCAGATCGACTTCGACTCGTTCCGCCACCTGGCCCAGACGGCCGAGCGCGGGAAGTTCGACTTCTTCTTCCTGGCCGAAGGACTGCGGCTCCGCGAGGCGAAGGGCCGCATCCACGACCTGGACGTGGTGGGACGCCCGGAGTCGCTCACGGTCCTGTCCGCCCTGGCCGCCGTCACCACCCACCTGGGGCTCGCCGCGACGGTCAACTCCACCTTCAACGAACCGTACGAGGTGGCGCGGCGGCTCGCCACGCTCGACCACCTGAGCGGCGGCCGGGCCGCGTGGAACGTGGTGACCAGCTTCGACGCCTTCACCGGGGAGAACTTCCGCCGGGGCGGCTTCCTGGCCGAGGCCGACCGCTACACCAGGGCGAAGGAGTTCCTGCGGACCGCCAGGGAGCTGTGGGACTCCTGGGCGCCCGACGCGGTGGCCGCGGACCGGGAGTCGGGGCGGTTCCTGCGGCCCGGCGGCGTCGTGCCCTTCCGGCACCGGGACCGGCACTTCGACATCGAGGGACTGTTCACCACGCCGCGAGGCCCGCAGGGCCACCCGGTCATCATCCAGGCCGGCGACTCCGACGAGGGCCGGGAGTTCGCCGCGTCGTCGGCTGACGTGATCTTTAGCAGGCACAGCAAGCTGGAGGAGGGCCGCGCCTTCTACCGGGACGTCAAGGGCAGGCTCGCCGCCCACGGACGGCGGCCCGAGGACCTCAAGATCCTCCCCGCGGTGACGTACGTGCTCGGCGACACCGAGGCCGAGGCCCGGGAACGGGCCGTCGAGATCCGGCGCGCGCAGGTCGGCCCGCAGACCGCGATCTACTTCCTGGAGGCCGTGTGGGGCCGCGACCTGTCGGGATACGACCCCGACGGCCCGCTGCCCGACATCGAGCCGAACCTGGACGAGGGCGTCACCAAGGGACACGCGGCGTTCCGCCGCGACCGGGGTGAGGTGGTGGCCAAGTGGCGCGCCCTCGCCGAGGAGAAGAACCTGTCGATCCGCGAGCTCGCCATCGAGGTCTCCGCGCCGCAGACCTTCATCGGCACGCCGCGCGCGGTGGCCGACGAGATCGACCACTTCGTGCAGACCGACGCGGCCGACGGCTTCATCTTCGTGCCGCACCTGACTCCCGGCGGTCTCGACGACCTGGTCGACAAGGTGGTTCCCCTGCTGCAGGAGAAGGGCGTGTTCCGGGCCGACTACACCGGGCCCACGCTCCGCGACCACCTCGGCCTCTCCCCCCGCACCCCGAACCGCACCGAGACTCCGCACCCCACCGAGACTCCGAACCGCACCGAGGAGATCTGATGACGCTGCATCTCGCCGTCGCGCTGGACGGGGCGGGCTGGCACCCGGCCGCGTGGCGGGCCGAGGACGCGCAGCCGGACCGGCTGTTCACCCCCGGCTACTGGGCCGATCTCGTCGCCGAGGCGGAGCGCGGCCTGCTCGACTTCGTCACCTTCGAAGACGCCCTCGGTCTCCAGTCCTCCCTCCTCAACGAGCCCGACGAACGCCTCGACCAGGTGCGCGGGCGGCTCGACGCGGTGCTGATCGCGTCGCGCGTGGCCCCGCTGACCTCGCGGATCGGCCTCGTCCCGACCACGAGCACGACCCACACCGAGCCGTTCCACGTCGCGATCGGCATCGCCTCGCTCGACCACATCAGCCGCGGCAGGGCCGGATGGCGGCCGCAGATCTCCGCCCGCCCCGACCAGGTCGCCCACTTCGGCCGCCGGGCGCCGTTCCCGCCGCAGGACTACTCCCCCGATCGGGATCCCGCCTTCCGCCGGCACGTGCGGGACCTGTTCGCCGAGGCCGCCGACGTGGTCGAGGTGGTCCGCCGGCTGTGGGACAGCTGGGAGGACGACGCCGAGATCCGCGACGTCGCGACCGGCCGTTTCATCGACCGCGACAAGCTGCACTACATCGACTTCCAGGGCGACCGGTTCAGCGTGAAGGGTCCCTCGATCACGCCGCGCTCCCCGCAGGGCCAGCCGCTGGTCACCTCACTCGCCCACGACACGGTGCCGTACGAGTTCACCGCGCAGGGGTCGGACGTCGTGTACGTCACGCCCCGCGACCGCGAGGACGCCACCGCGATCGTCGAGCGCGTGCGGGCGGCGGAGGCGGCCGTCGGGCGCACCGAGCCGCCGCTGCGGATCCTCGCCGACCTGGTGGTCTTCCTCGACGCCCGAGACGCGGCCGGCCGTAAGACGCGGCTGGACGACCTCGACGGCGCCGAGCTCGAGTCGGACGCCCGGATCTTCACCGGCACCCCCGGGGAGCTCGCCGCGCTACTGCTCGGCTGGCGCGACGCGGGGCTGGCCGGGTTCCGCCTCCGGCCGGGCGCGCTGCCCCACGACCTGGCCGCGATCACCCGCGGCCTGGTGCCCGAGCTGCAGGCGGCGGGCGCGTTCCGGACCGCGTACGACACGGGGGACCTGCGCGGACGGCTCGGCCTCGCCCGCCCCGCCAGCCGCTACGCCAAGGCGTCATGAGCGCCGCGTCCAGCGCGGGAAAGGCGCGAGGGGCCGCCGCGCCGGCGCGGACGGTCCACGCCACGAAGGAGGACGGCCGGTCGTGAAGTTCCTCGCGATGACACTCGGATTCCATCTGCCCCACCCGCTGACCGGCGAGCTGAAACCGGTCACCGAGCGGTTCCGCGAAATCGTGGCCGCCGCCGTCGTCGCCGAGGAGCTGGGCTTCGACGGGTTCGCCTTCGGCGAGCGGCACGAGCGGCCGTTCCTGTCCTCGGCCCCGCCCGTGGTGCTGAGCCACGTCGCGGCGCACACCAGCACGATCAGGCTGTTCACCGCGGTGACCACGCTGAGCCTGCTCGACCCGGTCCGCGCGTTCGAGGACTACTCGACCCTGGACCACCTGTCCGGCGGACGCCTGGAGCTGATCATCGGCAAGGGCAACGGGTCCGCCCAGGCGCAGCTGTTCCACGTGACCGACCAGGACCAGTGGGACCGCAACCGCGAGGGTTACGAGCTGTTCCGGCGGCTCTGGCGGGAGGACAGGGTGACCTGGTCGGGCCGCTTCCGCCCGTCCCTGACCGACGCCGAGGTGCTCCCCCGGCCGCTGCAGCGGCCCATCCGGATCTGGCACGGGAGCGCCACCAGCAGGGAGTCGGTGGAGCTCGCCGCCCGCTACGGCGATCCCCTGTTCTCGGCGAACGTGACCAACCCCGTCGAACCGTACGCGGAGCTGGTCGCCCACTACCGGGAGCGGTGGGAGCACCACGGCCACGACCCGGCCGACGCCCTGGTCGGGGCGGGCAGCGCCGGCTACTACGCCACCCCGAGGTCGCAGGACGCCGTCGAGACCTACCGGCCGATCTTCGACGCCCGGGTGGCGTTCCTGCGCAAGCAGGGGCTCGACCCGGTCTTCCCCACGCTGGAGGACGCCGTCGAGCGCGGCTCCCTCCTCGTCGGCAGCCCCCAGCAGATCATCGACAAGGTGCACCGCTACCACGAACGGCTGGGCCACGAGGTGATGCACGTGTCGGCGGAGGCCGACGGGCTGACCGGCGCGCAGCACCGGGCGTCGCTCGAACTGTTCCAGAGCGACATCGCCCCCGTCCTGCGCAAGGAGATCCCCAGCAGGCCGTTCCCCACCGGAGGTCCGTCATGACCCGCCTGTCCATCCTCGACCTCGCCCCCATCCCGTCCGGCGGCACCGCCGGGGACGCCCTGCGCAACACCGTCGACCTCGCCCGCCGGGCGGAGGACGCCGGATACCACCGCTACTGGCTGGCCGAGCACCACCTCACCCCCGGCGTGGCGAGCTCCGCGCCGGCGGTGCTCATCGGCGCGGTGGCCGCCGCCACCCGGCGGATCCGGGTCGGCTCCGGCGCGGTCCAGCTCGGGCACCAGACCCCGCTGACCGTCGTGGAGCAGTTCGGGACGCTCGACGCCCTGTATCCCGGCCGCATCGACCTGGGCATCGGCCGCTCCGGGCAGCGTGCGCGCGAACTGCGGGATGCGCCGCCCGAGCCGGCCGCCCCCGCGACGGCGCGGAGGGTCAAGGGCCTGCTGATCCCGCCGCCGTTCTCGTTCACCCCGGCCATCACCCAGGCGCCGATCTTCGCGCTGGCGCTGGCGCTGCTGCAGCAGCCGGGGGCCCAGAGCCCGGACTTCGCCGAGCAGGTCGACGACATCGTCGCATTCCTCTCCGGCACCTACCGCTCGGACGAGGGACACGAGGCGCACGCCCAGCCCGGGGAGGGCGCCGACCTGGAGCTGTGGGTCCTGGGCAGCAGCGGCGGCCAGAGCGCGCAGGTCGCGGCCGAGCGCGGGCTGCCGTTCGCGGCGAACTACCACGTGAGCCCGGCCACCGTGCTGGAGGCGGTGGACGCCTACCGCGACGCGTTCAAGCCCTCGCAGGCCTACCCCGCGCCGCACGTCATGGTGTCCGCCGACGTCCTGGTCGCCCCCACCGACGAGGAGGCCCGCCGCGTCGGCGAGCCGTACGGGCTGTGGGTGAGGAGCATCCGCACCGGCGCGGGGGCGATGAAGTACCCCTCTCCGGAGGAGGCGTCCGCGCACGAGTGGACCGAGGACGACAGGGCCCTCGTCGCGGACCGGCTGGACACCCGGTTCGCGGGCACGCCGGAGAAGGTGGTGGAGGGGCTGCGGGTGCTGAAGGAGGCCACCGGGGCCGACGAACTCCTCGTCACCACCATCGCGCACGACCACGCGGACCGCGTCCGGTCGCAGGACCTGCTCGCGCAGGCGTGGGCGGACGCCGGCCTCTGACGGACCGCCACCGCGACGAAGCCGGGCCGGCGCCGTGTCTGCGGCGCCGGCCCGGCCGGTCATCGGACCGCGTCAGTGAGCCCGCAGGGCCTTCAGCACGTCCGGCAGGGTGTGCGGGGCCGCCCGCAACTCCGGGGTCTGGGTGACGTGGAGTTCGACCGCGGTGACACCGGGATGGACGTACCGGGCGATGTGGGCCCGGCACTCCTCCGGCGAGCCGTGCACCCACAGCTCGTCCACCACCGAGTCCGGCAGCGCCTCGGCCGCCCCCCGCCGGTCCCCCGCGTCCCAGGCCGCCCGCGACGCCGCCAGCGCCTCGCCCCGGCCGAGCCAGTCGTGGAACGCCCGGTAGGGCGGCTGGTTGAGTATCCAGCCGAGGAAGGCCCGCCCGGCGGCCCTGGCGTGTGCGGCGTCCTCGGTGGGCGTCACGAAGATCTTGACGACGAGTTCCTGCCCCTCGCCGGGCGGGCCCGCGGCCTCGACGATCCTCGGCACCTCGTGAGCGGCGAGCACGTTGGTGATCGCGCCGTCTCCCTCGGCGAAGGCCAGCTTCAGCATGCCGGGCCGCAGCGCGCCGACGATGACCTTCGGCCGCACCGCGGGACGCCGCCGGAGCCCGAAGTCGATCGAGAAGGTCTCGTACGTCTCGGTGACGTGCTCGCCGTCGAAGACCCTGCGGAGGAACCGCAGCAGGTCGCGCACGTGCGCGTACGGCCGGCTGTGCGGGCGGCCGTTGAGCGCCGTGACGTGCGCGGGCACCGACGAGCCGATGCCGAGCAGCACCTCGGCCTGGCCGAGCTCGGCCATCGAGGCGGCGGTCTGGGCGAGCACGCCGGGGCCCCGGGTCTGGGCGGGCAGCACCCCGGTGCCCGCCCGCAGCCCCGGCGACCAGGCCAGCGCGGCGGTCAGCGCGGTGAGGCCGTCGTAGCCGCCGCCCTCGCCGGTCCACACGTCGCGGTACCCCAGCGAGGGCAGCGCCTCGACGATCTCCCTGTGCCGGTGCAGTCCGAGTCCCGGCAGGGGGAGGGTGACCCCCCAGGACACCTCTGTCACGCGTGCTCCCCCGCGAGCGCCTCGCGTCCGTGCGGCTCGTCCCAGTCGGCCTCGTGCGGCTCGACCGCGATCCGCACCGGCCCATCACCGAGGTGGGCGGGCCTGGCGGTGAGCCGGAACGCGGCGAAGTCGGTGGTCTCGCGGAACGCGGGGATCCCGTAGAGGTCGCGGGCGTACGCCCAGAGGTGCCGGAAGGCGGTCAGCGGGCGTTCGGTGATCCCGGCGAGCGGATTGTGCAGCAGGTCGTATCTGACCAGGAACACCCACAGCTGCACGTCGGACTCGGTGAGGCGGTCCCCGAACAGGTACCGCCGGCCGGCCAGGCGGGCGTCGAGGCGGTCCAGCGCGGCGGCGACCCCGGCGCGCCGCCGCTCGTAGTCCTCCTGGGTGGCGGCCCTGGCGACCAGGTGCACGCCCTGGCCGAGGTCGCGTGCGATCTCCTCGTCCAGGGCCTCGATCTCCTCGCGCAGGTCCTCGGGGTAGAGGTCCTCGGTGGCCCACTCGGCGAACGCGGTGCCGAGGTCGGCGGGGATCCGGGCGAAGTCGTTGCTGACGATCCGCTTCGTCCGCCGGTCCCACAGCACCGGCACCGAGAGGTGACCGGGATATCCGGGCTCGGTGGCGTCGTACGCCTCGGCGAGGAGCGTGAAGCCGTTGACCGGGTCGGGACCGCGCCGCTCCCGGAACGCCCAGCCGCGCGCGTCGCGGTCGTCGTCGACGTAGGACACCGACACGACGTCCCGCAGTCCGGCCAGGTCGCGCACGATGACGGCGCGCTGCGCCCACGGGCACGTGTACGAGGCGTAGAGGTGGTAGCGGCCGGGCTCGGCGGGGTGGCCGCCGAAGCCGTCGGCGGTGATCCGGCCCCGGAAGGGATAGAGGGGTCCCGGCCGGTCGGTCCTGCCCGGCCCGTACGGACCGTGGGCGGCGACGTCGGCGGGACTCGCGTACGCGGGCGTCTGGGTGGTCATGGAATCTCCTTACGGTGGCGGGCCGGGTGACGGCCGGTGGTCGGCGGGGTCAGCCGAGGATCCGGGCCGCGCCGAACCCGGCGGGCAGGTCGCCGCCGGTCGCGAAGCGGCCGGGCCCGAAGGCGGCGAGGCGGGGGTCGGGGTCGTCCAGGAGCAGCCGGGCGACGTGGTCGCCCCAGGCGGGCGCGAGCTTGAAGCCGTGCCCGCTGGTGCCCGCGTCGACGAACAGGTGCTCGCCGACCCGGCCGGCGACCGGCTGCCAGTCGGGGCTCACGTCGTAGAGCGAGGCCCAGCCACCGGCCACCCGGGCGCGGCGGCGCGCCGCGGAGCGGGCGGCGGAGGCCGCGGCCAGCCGGTTCAGCTCGCCGGCGAGCGGGCCGGGGAAGTCGTCGGGGTCGGCGGCGGAGGCCGGGACGACCCCGCCGGTGAGGTACTGGGTGCGGGGCTGCGGGGTCGTGTAGTAGCCGCCGGGGATGTCGATCAGGACATGCGGCACGATCTCGGCGCCGTCGGCGGGGTCGTGCTCGGAGACGGCGACGACGTGCCGTTCCACGGTCAGCGGCAGGTAGACGCCGAGCGGCCACAGCAGCGGCGCGGTCCACGGCCCGGCCGCCACGAGCAGCCGTCCGGCCCGGTGCACCGCGCCGTCGGACGTCGTCACCGCCGCCCCGCGGCTCTCCTCGGCGAGCGCGACGACCGGCCTGTGGGTGTGGAACACCGCGCCGTGGCGCCGCGCCCCCGCGGCCAGCCCGGTCGTCGTCGCGTACGGGTCCGCGTAGCCGGCGTCGGCCTCCCAGACCGCGACGGCGACGCCGTCCAGGTCCAGGTGGGGCAGCCGGGCGGGCAGCGCGCCGGCGGCGACCAGCTCACTGGTGACGCCGAGCGAGCCGAGCCGCGCGGCGGTCCCGGCGGCCGACGCCGCGTCTCCGGGGCCGTGCAGGTAGAACGCGCCGGTCCGGCGGAACCCGGACTGGTGCCCGCCGGTGTGCTCCTCGAACTCGGCGAGGAACGCGATGCCGTCCCGCGCCGTCTCCGCCAGGAAGGGGTCGGTGTAGTAGGCCCGGCAGATGCCGCCCGACCGCCCCGTGGGACCGCCTGCGACCGGCCCCTTGTCGAACACGGCCACGGACACGCCGCGCCGGGCCAGGTGGAAGGCGGCGGCCGTGCCGTGCACCCCGGCCCCGACGATCGCCACGTCGTACGTCATGCGACGGCCTCCCGGTCGCTCGGCCGGTGTCGCGGCAGCCGGGGGATCGCGGCCAGCAGCTCGCGTGTGTACGGCGCGCGCGGCTGGGTGAAGACCTGGCGGACGTCGCCGGACTCGACCACCCGGCCGTCCTTCATCACCAGCACCCGGTCGCTGACATGGTGGATCACCCCGAGGTCGTGGGAGATGAACAGGCAGGCCACGCCGAGCTCGGCCTGGAGGTCGGCGAGCAGGTCGAGCACCTGTGCCTGGATCGACACGTCCAGCGCGGAGACCGGTTCGTCGCAGACGATCACCTGGGGCCGGGGGGCCAGCGCCCGCGCGATCGCCACCCGCTGCCGCTGCCCGCCGGACAGCCGCAGCGGCCTGCGGTCCAGGACCGACGTGTCCAGGCCGACCTGTGCGAGCAGCTCGGCCGTACGGTCCCGCCGGGTCCGGCGCGGCTCGCCGCCCGCGGCGAGCGCCTCGGCGAGGATCCGCCGCACCGTGAAACGGGGGTCGAACGAGCTCAGCGGGTCCTGGTAGACGACCTGGATCCGCCGCCGCAGCGCGCGGCGCTCGGCGGAGCCCAGCCCCCGCCAGGACCTGCCGGTGATCTCCACCTCGCCCGCGTCCGGCTCCAGCAGCCCGAGCACCAGGCGCGCCGTCGTGGTCTTGCCCGATCCCGACTCGCCCACCAGCCCGAGGGTCTCCCCCGCCCGCAGCTCGAACGACACGTCGTCCACGGCCGCCCGGGGCAGCCCGTCCGGCCCGGTGAACGACTTGGCGAGGCCGGACGCCCTGATCACCACCTCGCCGGGCCGGGCCGCGGGAAGCGGAGCGGGCGCGGAGCGCGGAGCGGGGACGGAGAGCGGAGCGGGCGCGGAGAGCGGAGCGGGGACGGAGAGCGGAGCGGTCGCGGGGGCGGAGCCGTCCCCGGGGGTGGTCAGCCGGGTGCCCCGGCCGTGCTCGGAGGGCACCGCGGCCAGCAGCCTGCGGGTGTAGGCGTGCCGCGCGGCACCGAGCACGTCGCGCGTGGGCCCCTCCTCGACGACCTCGCCGTCCTTCATGACCAGCACGCGGTCGGCCAGCTCGGCCACCACCGCGAGGTCGTGGCTGATCAGCAGCAGCCCGGCTCCGGCCCGCCGGCGCTCGGCCAGCAGCCGCAGGATCTGCGCCTGCACGGTCACGTCCAGAGCGGTGGTCGGCTCGTCGGCGATCAGCAGCGGGGGCGCGCAGGCGACCGCGGAGGCGATCAGCGCCCGCTGGCGCAGCCCCCCGGAGAGCTGGTGGGGATACTGCGCGGCCCGCAGCTCCGGCTCCGGCACGCCCACCTCGCGCAGCAGCTCCACCACGCGCCGCCGAACGCCGGCCCGCGGCACGACCCGGTGCAGCCGCAAGGTCTCGGCGATCTCCTTGCCGACCGGGCGCAGCGGGTCGAGCGAGACCAGCGCGTCCTGCAGGACGTAGCCGACCTGGCCGCCCCGCAGCGTCCGCCACTGCCGCTCGCCGTACGAGGACACGTCGCGGCCTCCCACGACGAGCGACCGCGCGGTGATCTCGGCGCCGGCGCCGGTCAGCCCGATCAGCGTACGGGCGGTGACGCTCTTGCCCGAGCCGGACTCCCCCACGATGGCGACGCATTCGCCCGGGCTCACCGTGAAGGAGATCGACCGGACGGCCCGGACGGGGCCGAACGAGACCCGCAGGTCGGACACCTCGACGATCGGGTCGGCCCGCTGAGTGGTCACGACAGTCTCCCTTCGACGCGCCGCTGCAGGTGACGGCCGACGACCGTGACGGACAGGACGGTGAGCGTGATGGCCAGCCCAGGGAAGACCGCGACCCACCAGGCGACGGAGAAGTAGTCGCGTCCGGCCGCGAGCATCGCCCCCCATTCCGGGGCGGGCGGCCGGGGACCGAGGCCGAGGAAGCTGAGCGAGGACGCCGCGACCAGCGCGGTGCCGACCTCGATCGTGGCCAGCACGAGCAACGGCGCGAACGCGTTGGGCAGCACGTGCCGCACGATGATCCCGGTCCTGGTCAGGCCGAGCGAGACGGCGGCCTCGACGTACCCGGACCGGCGGATGACCATGGTCTGCGCGCGGACCAGGCGCGCGTAGCCGGGCAGCGTGTACGCGGCGATGGCGAAGACCGCGTTGAGCGTGCCCGGCCCGACGACGGCGATGACCAGCAGCGCCAGCAGCAGCCCCGGCAGCGAGAGCAGGACGTCCACGACGCGCATGGCGACCTCGTCCAGCACCCGCCCCCCGAGCGCGGCCGGCAGCCCGACGAGGGTGCCGCCGGTGACCGCGAGCGCGGTGGCGGCCAGCCCGGCCAGCACCGACGGCCGTGCGCCGTACACGATCCGGGTGAAGATGTCGCGCCCGTTTGCGTCGGTGCCGAGCAGGTGCTCGCCGTCCGGGGGCCGGAGCGCGGCGAGGGCGTCGGTGACGTCGGGCGAGCCGTGCGCGACCAGGCCGGGCGCGATCGCGATCACCGCCACGACCAGCAGGAACGCTGCCGCCGCCCAGACGCCGGCGCGCGGGACGCGCCGCCGCCCGCGCCCGATGACGGTGACGCCGGGGCCGGTGGCGGCGATGGTGGAGGCGGTCACTCAGGCACCTCGCAGTCGCGGGTCGATGGCCAGGTAGAGCAGGTCGAGCAGGATGTTGATGACGACGTAGAGCAGCGAGGCGATCAGGACCACGCCCATCACGACCGGCAGGTCCTTGTTGGCGACGGCGGTGAGGGTCAGCCGCCCGATGCCCTGCCGGGAGAAGACCGACTCGGTGATCACGGCGCCGCCGAACAGGTAGCTGACCATCCAGCCGGCCAGCGTGACCGTCGGCAGCAGCGCGTGCCGGAGCGCGTGCCGCAGGCGCACGCCCAGGTCGGACATGCCGCGCGAGCGCGCGGTGAGCACGAACGGCTCCTCCAGCGTGAGCTCCAGGCCCTCGCGCAGCACCTGGCTGAGCGTCGCGACGACCGGGATCGCCATCGCGACGGCCGGCAGGACCAGGCTCTCCGGTCCCTCACCGCCGGTGGCCGGGAAGAGCCCGAGCCCGAACGAGAAGACGGTGAGCAGCAGGATCCCGGCCCAGAACGACGGGATGGAGATCCCGACCAGCTCGACGCCGGAGAAGATCGCCCGCGCCCACCGGCGCCCGGCGGTCAGCACCGCGACCGTGACGGCGACCACGACCGCCAGCGCGAACGAGGCGAGCATGAGCTGGACGGACGCGCCGATCTGCGCGCCGATCGCCGAGGCGACCGGCTGGTGCAGCTGGTACGACTGGCCCAGGTCGCCGTGGAGCACCCGGCCCAGGTAGGTGGCGTACTGGACGAGCAGCGGCCGGTCCAGCCCGTAGACGGCGATGATCCGCGCGCGGACCTCGGGCGTGACGGTGCTGCTGCCGATCAGCAGGTCCACGACGTTGCCCGGAGTGAGGTGGAGCCCGGCGAACGCGACCGTCACCGCGCCCCACAGCACCAGGACGGACGTGCCCAGCCGCACCAGAACCGGGCGGACCACCCGGGCTCGCGCCCGGGCGGCCGGTACGGCCACGGCGGTCATGCCTGCTCGACCCAGGCGTCGTAGAAGGTCGGGTACGCCTGGGGCTCCCAGCCGATGCCGTGCACCTTCCTGCCGGCGCCGAGCAGGTAGTTGAACACGTACACCGGGAAGACCGCGGCCTCGTCGGTCACCCGCTGCTGCACCTTGGCGTACAGCCCGGCCCGCTCGGCCTGGTCGGTCGTGTCCAGCGCGTCGCTCAGCCAGCCGTCGACGTCCTTGTCGGAAAGGCGGGCGGCGTTCTGCCCGAACTTGGCGGCGGTGGGGATGGCGGAGGTGTCGAACAGGTTGCGCAGGGTGTCGCCGTCGGCGCGCTGCCAGCTGAAGTCGATCAGGTCGTAGTCGCCCTTGGGGTAGCTCTCCAGCCATTCGTTGACGGTGCCGCCGACGAACTGGACGTCGAAGCCGATCTTCTTGGCCTCGGCCTGGATCTGCTCGGCCAGCGTGTCGCGCTGCTCTCTGGCGAACTCCTTGAGGAACCCCCAGCGGATCGTCAGCCGCCTGCCGTCCTTGGTGCGGTAGCCCTCGGCGTCCTTCGACGCCCAGCCGGCCTCGTCGAGCAGCCTGTTCGCCGCCGCGGGATCGTACTTCGCCTTCCCTTCGAGGGTCTTGTCGTACCCGTCGGTCGCGGGAGAGACGGGGCCCGCGGCGGGCTGGAACGCTCCGAAGTAGAGGTTCTTCACGATCGTCGCGAAGTCGATGCCGTCGCGGAACGCCTGGCGGACCCGCTTGTCCGCGAACGGCCCGGACGTGGTGTTCGGATAGTAGTTGTAGTTGCCGCCCGGCGCCTGCCGCGTGGTGATCGTCAGCCTGGGGTCGGCCCGCACCTGCCCGACGTTCACCGGCGGCACGCTGGCGATCGCGTCGACCTGCCCGCTGGTCAGCGCGCCGAGCCGGACCGAGTCCTCGGTGATGACCTTGATCTCCAGCTTGTCCAGGTACGCCGCCCCGGTGTGCCCGGCGCCCTCCGGCGCCCAGTCGTAGCCGGGATTGCGGTGGTAGGTGATGCCCTTCTGCACGACGTACTCGTCGATGACGAACGGCCCGGACCCGACGACCTTCTTGCACAGCGCGTCCTGCGGCTGCTGGAGCGACCGCGGCGACTCGATGCCGAAGTACGCCGTGGCAAGCGCCGGCAGGAACGGCGAGTACGGCCTGCTGAAGCTGACCTTCACGGTGTGCGGGTCGACGACCTCGCTGCCCTCGTACGGCTCGATGTAGCCCGCCGCGAGCTGGGACTTGGTCGCGGGATCGACGATGTGGTCCAGGTTGGCCTTGACCACCGCCGCGTCGAAGGGGGTGCCGTCGGAGAACTTCACGCCCTCGCGCAGCTTCAGCGTGTAGGTCTTCTGGTCCTCCGAGACGGTCCACGAGGTGGCCAGCCAGGGGTGGATCCGCCCCTCGGTGTCCAGCGACACCAGCGAGTCGAGCACGGGCCGGGTGAACAGGCCGGCCACGTCGGCGGGGCTCTGGTGCGGGTCGAGGCAGGTGGAGGGTTCGGTGTTGACGCCGAAGGTGAGCGTGCCACCCTTGACCGGCCCGCCGGGGGCCTTGGCCTCCGCCGTCTCCCCGTTCCCCGTGCCGGAGGCCGTAGGGGCGCTCGTGCCGCAGGCGGTCAGGGTGAGCGACAGGGAGACGAGCACGGCGGCGGATGATCGGATGCTTGTGGACATCGCAGGGCGAGCCTTTCGCGTGGTTCTCTGCCGGTGGTTCTAGACGAGATCGCGGGGGTGCGGCTGCCGCACCGCCGCGGTCACCTGCGGGGCGACCCGGTCCGCCCAGTCGGCGAGGATCCGGTCGAGGCCGGGGATCTCGGCCTCGAGCAGCGCCAGGCCGGGGGTGGGCACGGACGCGCCCAGCTCGATCAGCAGGGGACGCAGGTGCAGCTCGACGGCCAGGGCGTGCCGCGGAGAGCCCATGACCATCAGCGGCAGCGCCGCCGTTCCGGTCAGCGCGCCGCCCGGGAGGCGGTCGAGGAACGCCTTGAGCAGGCCGGTGTAGGTGGCCTTGTAGGTGGGGCTGGCCACCACGAGCACCCGCGCTCCGGCGGCCAGCTCCAGCGCGACCTCCACCGTGGGAGAGGGGGTGGGGGTGAACAGGTGCGGGCCGATCGCGGACAGGTCCACGACCTCGGGCGGCGCGTCGTGCCCGATCCGGCGCCCCAGCGCCTCGGCCGCCGCCACCGCCGCGAGGTGGGTCCGGGAGCCGCCCCGCGGGTTGCCGACCAGCGCCACGACGGAGCTCACGACGTCACCCCCTCGTGCCGCGCATCGGCGGTGTGACGGGCGGGTCCGGTGCGCGGATCCGCGGGGTGCGCGTTCTCACAGAGCGTGCGGGTGGTCAACGGACGGTCCTCCATGTCGGGGAGACGGCGCTCGGCGCGGAAGCGGAAGCGGGGTCACGGGTGGGCGATGAAGCGGCCGAAGCGGCCCTGGTGGTACAGCAGCGGACGTCCCGGCGCGCGCACCTCGGCCCGGGTGACCAGGCCCACGACGAGGACGTGGTCGCCCACGCCGACCCGCTCGTACGGCAGGCAGATGAGGTGGGCGGAGACGTCGTCGAGCAGCGGCGCGCCGAGCGGTCCCTCGCGCCACCGGGTGGGCTCGGCGAACCGGTCGATGCCCTTGCGCGCGAAGCGGGCCGCGAGGTCGGCCTGGTCGCTGGCGAGGACGTTGACGGCGAAGTGGTCCGCCTCACGCAGGGACGGCCAGGTGGTGGACGCCTGGTCCACGTAGAAGGACACGAGGGGCGGGTCGAGGCTGACCGAGGAGAACGAGGTGGCGGTCAGCCCCACCGGCACTCCCCCGCTCCGCGCGGTGATCACGACGACCCCCGCCGCGTGCACCGCGAGGGCTCGCTTGTAGTCGTCGGCGTCGAGGGCGGGGCCGAGCAGAGTCTCCGTCATGGCAAACCTCCGGATGGTCGCAGCTGCTCTCGGGGGTCGATCCCGTCGGCCGGCAGCATCACGGCACGCGGGATCGGGGATTCGGATGGAGGCGGGACCGGGGCCGGACGAACGCCCTGGCTGGTACCGCAAACGTACGATCAGATGGGCCTAAAGTCAATATTTCCTACCAGCTATACATAAAATTGGCCGAGACGGGCCACCGCCGCTCCGAGCCCGCCTCACAGGGACGAGACGATCTTGGCAATCAGCTCGTAGGAGCGGATCCTGGCCTGATGGTCGGGCACCTGCGTGAGCACGAACAGCTCGTCGGCGCGGGTGCGGCGCAGGAGGTCCCCCAGGCGGGGGGCGACGTGCTCGGGGCCGCCGACGAACTGGGGGCCGATCCTCTCGCGCACGAACCGCTCCTCCGCCGCGGTGAACCGGTGGGCGGCCGTCTCCTCCTCCGTCGGCAGCAGCGTGGCCGGATCGGCCGTGCGCATGAGGATCTGGCCGTACACGAAGGAGGCGGCGAGCCGGTGCGCGCGTTCGTCGCTGTCGTGGACGACGGCGATCACCGCGACGCCGGTGCGCGGCCCGGCCAGGGCCGCCGACGGCCGGAACGCCCGCCGGTACGCCTCCAGCGCCTCCGGCGCCCCGCCGCCCACGATCGCGTGCGCGTACACGTACGGCAGGCCGAGCCGGCCGGCGTACGCGGCGCTGGACGCGCTCGACCCGACCAGCCAGATCTCGGGCGGGGTGCCCGGCTCGGGGATCGCGCGGACGCCGCCGCTGCCGCCGGCGAAGTACTCGTCCAGCTCGCGCAGCGCGTCGCCGAAGTCGAGCCGGCGCGGGTCGCCGAGACGGGCCGCGGCCGCCCCCGAGCCGCCGGCCGCGCGGCCGAGCCCGAGGTCGACCCGGCCGGGGTGAAGCCCGGCCAGCACGCCGAACTGCTCGGCCACCGCGTACGGCGAGTGGTTGGGCAGCAGCACCGCGCCCGAGCCGACCCGGATCGTGGCGGTCGCCGCGAGGATGGCGCCCGCGAGCACCGCAGGACTGGAGGTCGCGAGCGCGGGTGTGTCGTGGTGCTCGGCCACCCAGTGACGCCGGTAGCCCAGCGCCTCGACGGCCCGGGCCAGGTCGACGGAGCGGCGCAGCGCGTCGCCCGCGGTGTCGCCTCGCCAGACCGGGGCGGTGTCGTGCACGGAGACGGCGATTCCCTCGGCCAACGTCCTCTCCTTCACCGAATGGAAAGAGGCATATCCGGAGGATGCCTCACGTTGATCGGAGTAAACCTGAGGCACCCTCAGGCTGTCAACGGAGAGGCCGCGCGGACCGGCTGTGAACGGGCGCGCTCAGGTCACGACGACGGGGTGACGCACCACCGCGTCGAAGCCGTAGCCGAGCGTGTTGCAGGCCGCGCTGCCGGGCTGCCTCGCGCCCGTCTCGTCGGCGGCCCGGGCGAGCAGCCGCAGCTCGCCCGCCTGCCGGGGAGTCCAGGGGAAGGTCCACCGGACCCAGCCACGCGGATGCCGGTCGTCGCGGAGGCGGGCCGGCCGCCATGACACGCCCTCGTCGTCGCTCACCTCGACGAGCACCACCCGCCCGTGACCCGACCACGAACGGCCGCGCAGCAGATGCTCACGCCCTGCCTGGAGACGGGCCGGCCAGGGCAGTTCGAAGGCGCTCTTCACCCCCATGCGGGTCAGCGGCGGACCGCCCCCGGGCGGGTGGCCGGGGCCGTGCATCCGGTACAGCCGCGTGCTCCACGGCGACTCCAGCGGCCGCGCCGACACCTCGACGTCCCCCAGCCACTTGATCGAGGCGACGCCCGCCCATCCCGGCACCACGAGCCGGGCCGGGTAGCCGTGGTCGGGCGGCAGCGGCCGCCCGTTCATCTCGTAGGCCACCAGCACGTCGTCCAGCGCCTTGGCCACGGGAAGCGGGCGGCGCACCCTCCCCAGGTTCTCCCCCGCCTCCACGTAGTCGGCGTCGAGCCCGCGCGGCATCAGCGCGACCGCCCGGTCGCCCATCCCCGCTCTGCGCAGGATCGTCGCGAGCCGCACGCCGCGCCAGCGCGCGACCCCCACCGCGCCCAGCCGCCAGGGCGTGCCCGACACCTCCTGGCCCTGCTGCTCGCCGTACAGGACGCGGCCGTTACCCGCGCACTCGATGAACGCGGTCACCGTCTCGGCCGGCATGCCGAGGATGTCCCGGTAGGTGAACGCGACCGGCCCGCCGTCCAGCCCGTCGCCCCACAGCGTGAGCCGCCAGGTCGCCGCGTCGATCAGCGGGGTCGCGGTGTGGTTGCGGACGAAGAACAGGTCGTCCGGCGTCAGGTAGTCCGCACCGCGCAGCGCCTCCCAGCGCGTCTCCGCGTTCGTGCCGTGCACGGCGAACAGGCGTGGGGGCAGGGGTTTGCGGATGCCGGGCCGCGCGGGCGGCGCCTGCCCCGCCCGCCTCGCCCCGGGCGCCGTACGGCCGGGTTCCCGGCCGTCCTCGGCGGTGGTGGACCGTGTGTCCATGCGCCCTCCTCACCTGTGGTGTCAGCCGGCCGGCCTCCGCAGGGCGACCGCCGGCACGGGAATGGGCGGAAAGGGGTTGTCCGGCAGCAGGATCACGCGGCGCGGCCGGTCCGCCTGCCCCGCCGCGTCCAGGTGCAGCAGGGCCGCCCCGATCCCCGCCGCCCCGGTGAGGTAGCCGGTGTCGGCCGTCACCTCGCCGGGGCGGTGCCGCCGGTACGCCTGGTACCAGCGGTATCCCCTGCCGTCGTAGCCGGTCGCCCGGCCGATCAGGTGGTCGGCGAGCCTGCGGGCGAACTCCAGGTGCTCCTGGTCCCCCGTCGCCGCCCACAACCCCACGTACAGCTCGATCAGCCCCGCCGTGCCGCAGCACTGGCAGGCGACGTTCCACAGCCCCGCCGTCTGCCGGAAGGGCGCGCCGGACTCCCTGACACCCCCGGCCAGCCGCTTCACCCACTCCAGGTCGCCGCCGTCGCCGGTCACCCGATACAGCTCGTAGAACATGCGGGCGATCCCGGCGGACCCCGAGCAGTACCCCAAGTGGTCGCCGACCATCACCCCGCGCCCGGTCGCCACGCCCGCGGCCCGGACGAGGCCCGCGCCGCGGCGTGCCGCGTCGAGGAACGACTCCTCACCCGTCGCGCCGTAGAGGCGGGCGAGGAGGAACGCGGTCCCGGCCGTGCCGGCCAGGAAGCCGGGCGCGGCCGCCTCGGCGGGCAGTGCCGGGCACGCCGCGGGCCGCTCGCGGGGCGCGGTCAGCCGCGCGATCCGGCGTCCCGCCTCGATCGCCATCTCCTCGTAGGCCGGCACGCCGAGCGCCGCCGCGGCACGCAGCAGCCCCAGGACGACGCCGCCGTCGCCGCGGGGGGTGGGATCCCCCGACCAGCCGATCCCGCCGTCGTCCATCGCACGGGCGCCGCGGACGATCCTGTCGGCGGCCGCGACCGCCTCGGCCTCGAACCGCTCCTCGCCGAGCACCCAGCCGGCCTCGGTCAGCGCGAGGACGACGCCGGCCAGGCCGTGGTGGAGCGACACGCCGGACTGCCGCCGCCACGTCGCCGCGAGGTAGCGGGCGCCCGCGCGGGCGTCCTCCAGGTAGGCCTCGTGCCCGGTGCCGGCGGCGAGCTCCAGGAAGAACAGCACGATCCCGGCCGCCCCGGAGTGAAGGGACACAGAGCGGAATGAGGCGGGGGGGAGGGACGCGGGCCCGCCGGGCGCGGCCGGCCTGCCGTGCGGATCGGGATTGGCCCGCCATCGCCTGCCGTGCTCGTCGTCGACGGCGGCCGTACGGATCCACCGCCCCGCCATGATGGCGGCCGTCAGCGGAGTGTCTGCGCGCTCACCGGAGGAGCGGATCGGGTCCGGGCCCATGGGCCGATTATCCCACAAACCTGGTAGGTAATAGCAACTATATTCCCGGACAGTTTTCCGGCATTCCCTATTGACTTGGTTGGTATTTCCGCCCCACAGTCGAGCCGAACCCTCGCACTCCCCGAGAAAGGCGTCCGGCGTGAGCGACGAACACCCCCCGACCGTCGGCGAGCACACCCGTGCCGCTATCAACGAGGACTGGGCCGCCACCATCGTCGGCCTCGTCCTCCTCGTGCTGGTCATCACCGGCGTGATCCCGACCGGGCTGGTGCCGTGATGAGCGGCGAGGCGGCCGTCCCCGCCGCGACGCGGGCCCCGGCGTGGCAGTGGCCCGCCCTGGGCGTCCTCGTCGTCCTCGCCCTCGCCGCGGGCACCAGGGCCCTGGAGAAGGGCGTGCCCGAGTGGTTCGCGGGCTCCGGCCTGGCGAAGGCGATCGAGTTCCCCGTCTACGCGATCGCCCTCGGCCTGCTGGGCAACGTGGTGCTCACCGCGACCGGGCTGCGCGACCGCCTGGCGGCCGGCTTCCGCACGGAGTTCTTCATCAAGACCGGGCTCGTGCTCCTCGGAGCGTCGATCAACCTGAAGGTGATCGTCACCGCGGCCGGCCCGGCGATCCTCCAGGGCATCGTGCTGATCAGCGCGGTGTTCCTGTTCACCTGGTGGCTCGGCGGCCGCCTCGGGCTCGACGACAGGCTGCGGGCGCTGCTGTCGGCCGCGGTGTCCATCTGCGGCGTCAGCGCGGCCATCGCGGCGGCGGGAGCCGTACAGGCCAGGCGCGAGCAGCTCGCCTACAGCGCGAGCCTGGTGATCGCGTTCGCCCTGCCGTCCATCTTCGTCCTCCCCGCGCTGGCCTCGGCCCTGGGCGTGAGCCCGGAGGTGGCGGGCGCCTGGATCGGCGGCAACATCGACACGACGGCGGCGGTGACCGCGGCGGGCACGCTCGCCGGCGAGAACGCGCTGGCGGTCGCGACCATCGTCAAGGTCACCCAGAACGCCCTGATCGGCGTCGTGGTGGTCGCGCTGACCGCGTGGTTCGCCTTCCGGATCGAGCGCCGTCCCGGCGCCGAGCGGCCGGGCGCGGGCGAGCTGTGGCGGCGGTTCCCGAAGTTCGTGCTCGGCTTCGTGGCGGCCTCGGTGCTGGCCACCTGGTATCTGTCCACTGTCGGCGCGGCCGAGGGCAAGGCGGCCATCGGTGTCGCCAACGATGTGCGCACCTGGTTCCTCATCCTGGCCTTCGTCAGCATCGGCCTGGAGTTCAGGGTGGCCTCGCTCAGGGAGGCCGGCTGGCGTCCGGTCGTCGTCTTCGCCGCCGCCACCGTGGCCAACGTCCTGCTGGCCCTGGGGCTCGCCACGGTCCTGTTCAGCGGTTTCACCGTCGCCTGACCGGCAGTGCCCGGGAGATTTCCCCCGGGCCCCGGCCGGGCCCGGGGAACCCCGTCAGCGTCGCCGCGGGAGACGCCGGGGACGCCACCGTGCTACGTCCTCGTCCTCGTCCTCGTCCTCCTCCGGAGCGGCGTCGTCATCCGGCAGGTCGTACCAGTGCGTGTCGCCCGGGTAGGGGTCGCGCGGCGTGCCGGGCACCTCGGTGCGGCTCCCCACGGCGTCCGCAGGCAGGCCGACGGATGACGCTGTACGGTCGAAATCGAACACGGTCCCATCTTAGGCAGATTCCATACATACCTGGTGGGCATTGCGGGGATTGCGATCTCGCTGCGTGGCCGACGCCCGGCTCCGCGGCCGTGTCGAACCGGCCGCGAGGACGGCCAGCCCGGCGGCCGCGACACCGGCACCCACCCACAGGGGGGAGACGAAGCCGTGGCCTGCGGCGATCGCCAGCCCGCCCAGCCACGCGCCGAGGGCGTTGCCGACGTTGAAGGCCGCGATGTTGGCACCCGAAGCCAGCGCCGGGGCGTCCTGGGCGTACTTCATGGTCCGGAGCTGGAGCCCGGGCGCGGTGGCCAGCCCCGCCGTGCCCATCAGCAGCAGCGAGACGATCGCCATGACCTTGCTGTGCGCCGTCAGCGCGAACACCGCGAGAACCACGGTGGTCACCGCCATGATCGTGATCAGAGAGGCGTTCAGGGCCCGGTCGGCGAACCTGCCGCCGAGGTGGTTGCCCACGAACGTGCCCACCCCGAAGAGCACCAGCAGCCAGGGCACAACGGTGATGGCGAACCCGCTGACCTCGGTGAGCGTGAACGCGATGTAGGTGAACGCGCCGATCACGCCGCCGAAGGCGAGGACGCTGACCGCGAGGGAGACCCAGACCTGCGGCCTCCGGAAGGCGCCGAGCTCGCCGCGCAGGCCGTTCCCGGCGGGAACCGGACTCGCCGGCACGAGCAGCCGGATGCCGGCCAGGGTGACGACGCCGACGACCGTGAGCGCCCAGAACGTCGAACGCCAGCCGAGCCGCTCGCCCAGCAGGCTGCCGAGCGGAACCCCGGCCACGTTCGCCACGGTCAGACCGGCGAACATCAGCGCGATCGCGCCGGCCCGCCGGTGGGGGGCGACGAGGTCGGCGGCGACCACCGAGCCGACGCCGAAGAACGCGCCATGGCACAGGGCCGCGACGATCCGGCCCGCCATCAGTACGGCATAACCCGGCGCGAGCGCGGAGATCAGGTTGCCGGCGATGAACAGGAGCATCAGCGCCAGCAGCACCTTTTTGCGCTCGAACCGGCCGACCGCCGCGGTCAGCGCGACGGCGCCGACCGCCACGCTCAGCGCGTACCCGGACACGAGATGACCGGCGACCGGTTCGCTCACTCCGAGGTCCGCCGCTATCTGGGGCAGCAGCCCCACGATCCCGAACTCGGTGAGCCCGATGCCGAAACCTCCCAGGGCCAGGGCGAGGAGCCCGACAGGCATGACTAACCCTCCGTTGGCAGTTGCGTCGGCGGGCCTCGAGGCCCGCCGGACCGCCATGGTGCCGCTCACGCCGGCCCTCGCACGAGTGGCCCGACGGCCACCCTGTGAAAGAATCTGGCCATGCACCGAGTCGTGATCCTGGCCCTGGAGGGCGTGTATCCGTTCGAGCTGAGCATCCCGCAGCGAATCTTCAGCGTCGCCGCAGGAGCGGACGGCGAGCCGCTCTACGAGGTCCTGACCTGCGGTGTCAGCCGTACGGTCCGAACCGACGCGGACTTCTCGATCACGGTGGACCATGACGTCGACGTCATCGCGACAGCCGACACCGTGGTCATCCCCCCGTTCACCCCTGCGGGGCATAACCCGTCCGATTGGCTGCCCGCGCCGGTCGCCGAGGTCCTGGCCCGTCTTCGCCCCGGCGTGCGACTGGTGTCCATCTGCACCGCGTCCTTCGTGCTGGCCGCGGCCGGCCTGCTCGACAACCGGCCCGCGACCACGCACTGGAACGAGGCCGACCGCTTCCGGCGGATGTTCCCGGACGTGCGGCTGGACGCCGGCGTGCTGTTCACGGACGACGGCGACGTGCTGACCTCGGCGGGCGTGGCCTCCGGCATCGACCTGTGCCTGCACGTCGTGCGCCGCAACCACGGCGCCGCGGTCGCCCAGCGGGTCGCCCGGCGCTGCGTCGTTCCCCCGTGGCGCGAGGGCGGCCAGGCACAGTACGTCGAACGGCCCGTCCCGGCGATGCCCGACATGTCCACGTCGGCGACCCGGGCATGGGCCCTCGAGAACCTGCACCGGCCGATCACGCTCCGGGAGCTGGCCGAGCATGCCCGGATGAGCGTGCGCACGTTCACCCGCCGCTTCCGCGAGGAGGTCGGCATGACTCCGGGCCAGTGGCTCACCCGGCAGCGCGTCGAACTCGCCCGCCGGCTGCTGGAGAGCACCGACCTGCCCGTGGACCGCATCGCCGCCGAGGCCGGGTTCGGCACCGGCGCCTCCCTCCGCCAGCACCTCACCGCCGCGCTGGGTGTCTCCCCCACGGCCTATCGCCAGACCTTCCGGGTCGTGGAGTCCGTGGCCTGAATCGCCCAGGCCCGGCCGCCGCGAGGACGGCGCGGCTCTCTCGCTTCACACCACGGCGGGGACCACGGCCGTGACGGCGTGCGCGACGTCCAGGGCCCTGCGGGCGTAGGCGCGGACGTCGGCGTCGGAGTCGCCGAGAGCGCCGTGCAGGGCCGCGGCCACCTCGGGCCGCGCCGCCCATGCGGACAGCGCGAGCACCGCGGCCTTGCGCACGTCGAGGTGCGGGTCGGCCAGCGCCGCCACCAGCGGCTCCACCGCCAGGCCGGGATCGGCAGCGGCGAGTCCGCGCGCCGCGCCCACCCGCACCTGCCACGCCGGATCGGCGAGAGCCCGTACGGCCGCCTCCGCGAAGGCCGGCTCCCCTTGCAGAGTCCGGCCGAGCCCGGCGGACGCCTCCAGGGCCGCCGCCCGGACGAGCGGGTCGGCGTCGGCGGCGAGCCTCGCGAGGGCGGGGGCGCCGTCGGCCAGGCCGATGACACCGAGCCCCCTGGCCGCCTGCACACGCACCTCGCGGTCCTCGTCGCCGGCGGCGAGCGCCACCCGCGCCGCGTCGTCGAGCGCGACCAGCCCTCTGACCGCCTCGATCCGCACCCGCGTGTCGGCGTCCGCCAGCGCCGCCTCGAACAGACCGGCGTCGCCGAGGCGCAGGGCCCGCAGCACGTCCAGGACGGCCGCGCGCACGGCCGGGTCCCCGGCTCCACGGGCCCCCACCGCAGCGCCCTCTCCCGCGTCGGCCCCCGCCGCATCGGCCCTCGCCGCCGGCTCTGCCCGGCCCGCTCCCTCGTGTCCCGCGTAACCGGCGGCCGCGCGGAGCGACAGGCCGAACTCGGCTGTCGCGGGCAGCACCTCGACGAGCTCCCGCAGGCCGGTCGCGGCGGCGCGCCGCACCGTGCGGTGCGGGTCGGCGAGGGCCCGGGCCAGCGCCGTCTCCACACCCCGTGGCGCGGTCTCGGTCAGCGTCGCGACGGCCGCCCTGCGGACCTTGGGATCGGCGTCCTCCAGGTATGGGGTGATCTGGTCCAGCGCCGGCTCGCCGTCGGCGAGCCGCAGGAGTTCGAGGATGCGCGGCGAGCGCCCGATCGCCTCCACCGCGAGCCGCCCGCCCGCCGTGCGCCGCGCCGGGCCCGCCGGGCCGTACGCCCCGACCACGACGGGCTCGGCCGAACGGGGGGCGAAGCCCTCGACGGGCACGAGGTACGGCTCGACCGGGCGCTTGACGAACTCCATCGCCCCGTCGGCGTTCTTGCGCAGGTTGAGGTGGTAGAGCCACTCGTCGTCGTCCCGTCCGGGCAGGTCGGCGCGCTCGTGGTAGAGGCCCCACCTGCTCTCGGTGCGGACCAGCGAGGACCTGGCGGCCATCTCCGCGCAGTCCCTGATGAACGTCACCTCGGCGCAGCGCATCAGCTCGTGCGGGGTCCTGGCGCCCATGGCGGCGATCTCCTCGCGCATCCGGTCGAACGTCTCCAGGGCGATGTCCAGCTTCCTGGCGGTCTTCGGCGGGGCGACGTAGTCGTTGACGAACCGGCGCAGCTTGTACTCCACCTGCTGCTGCGGCGGGCCGTCCGGGTTGCGCAGCGGGCGGTAGACGAGCTCGTGCGCGGCGGCGACCTGGTCCTCCGGCAGTCCTGCCGGCCTCCGGTGGTGCCCGGCGGCGTGCGCCCCGGCGAGGTCGCCGAACACGAACGCGCCGATCATGTAGTTGTGCGGCACGCAGGCCAGGTCGCCCGCGGCGTACAGGCCGGGGACGGTCGTGGCGCCGTTCTCGTCCACCCAGACGCCCGAGGCCGAGTGGCCGCCGCACAGGCCGATCTCGGAGATGTGCATCTCGACGTCGTGGGTGCGGTAGTCGTGCCCGCGCCCCGCGTGGAAGGTGCCCCGGGTGGGGCGCTCGGTGGTGTGCAGGATGTTCTCGAGCGCGGTGAGCGTCTCGTCGGGCAGGTGGCTGGTCTTGAGGTAGATCGGGCCGCGGGCCGAGCCGATCTCCCTGGCCACCTCGGCCATCATCTGGCCCGACCAGTAGTCGCAGTCGACGAACCGCTCCCCCTCGGCGTTGACCTGGTAACCCCCGAACGGGTTGGCGACGTACGCGCAGGCCGGGCCGTTGTAGTCCTTGATCAGCGGGTTGATCTGGAAGCACTCGATGCCGCTGAGCTCCGCGCCCGCGTGGTAGGCCATCGCGTACCCGTCCCCGGCGTTGGTCGGGTTCTCGTACGTGCCGTACAGGTAGCCGCTGGCGGGCAGGCCGAGCCGCCCGCAGGCGCCGGTGGCGAGGATCACGGCGCCGGCGGCGACCGTGACGAACCGGCCCGATCGGGTGTCGAACCCGGCGACGCCGACGGCCCGGCCCCCGCTCGTCAGCACGCGGACCGGCATCACCCGGTTCTCGATGCGCACCTTCTCGCGGATGTCGCGGCGGCGCAGCACGCGGTAGAGCACCTTCTTGACGTCCTTGCCCTCCGGCATGGGCAGGACGTAGCTGCCCGAGCGATGGACCCGGCGCACCGCGTACTCGCCGTGCTCGTTCTTCTCGAACTTCACGCCGTAGCGTTCCAGCCGCCGGACCATGTCGTAGCCGCGCGTGGCCGTCTGATGGACCGTGCGCTGGTTGACCACGCCGTCGTTGGCCCTGGTGATCTCGGCGACGTAGTCCTCGGGCGTGGCCTTGCCGGGGATGACCGCGTTGTTCACGCCGTCCATGCCCATCGCCAGGGCGCCGCTGTGCCGTACGTGCGCCTTCTCCAGCAGGATCACGTCGGCGCCGCGCTCGGCGGCGGTGATCGCGGCCATGGTCCCGGCGGTGCCGCCGCCGACCACCAGGACCTCGCATTCCAGGTGCGTACGGTCGGCCGGGGAAGGGATGTCCACTTTCACAGCTCCTCGATGATGCGGGCGCGCAGTTCGGCGCGGTCGATGTCGGGGGTGCGCGGGTCCGGCACGGGCAGGACGCATCCGATGCCGCCGTGCCCGCCGTGATGCCCGCCGTGATGCCCGGCGTGATGCCCGCCGTGATGCCCGAGCACGACGACCCGGTCGGCGAGCAGCAGCGCCTCGTCCACGTCGTGGGTGACGAAGACGACCGTGGCGAGGGTGTCGCGGAGCACGTCCAGCAGCAGTCGCTGCATCTCGCCCCGGGTCTGCGCGTCCAGCGCGCCGAAGGGCTCGTCCATGAGCACGGCGCGCGGCGCGCCCGCCAGGGACCTGGCGAGCTGCACGCGCTGCCGCATGCCTCCGGACAGCTCCCGGGGCAGCCGGTCCTCCCAGCCGGCGAGGCCGACCCGGCCGATCCAACTCTCGGCGGCCGCCCTGCGCTCCCTCCTCGGCACGCCGCGGATGCGCAGCGGCAGCTCGACGTTGCGGCGGACCGTGCGCCAGGGCAGCAGCGCGTCGTCCTGGAAGACCATGGCCCGGCCGGGCGACGGCCCGCTGACCGGCACCCCCTGGGCGAGGACCCGGCCGGCGCGCGGCGCCAGCAGCCCCGCGATCGCCCGCAGGACGGTGGACTTGCCCGATCCGGACGGGCCGACGATCACCAGGACCTCGCCGGGGGCGATGTCGAGGTGCAGGCCGTCCAGCACGGCGTGCCGTCCGTAGCCGAGCGACACGCCCTCCAGCCGGATGGCGAGCCCGGCGTCCGCGCGCGTGGTCTCCACTGCGGGGGCGCTCAACGGGTGCCCCCTTCCCCGCGCGGCAGCCACCGGGTGAGGCGGCGGCCGAGCAGTTCGACGGAGGCCGAGGTGACCCAGCCGAGCACGCCGATCGACGCCATGCCGACGAGCACCGCCGGGTAGTCGACCACGGTGTAGGCGTGCCAGGTCCGATAGCCCACGCCGAACTCCCCGGAGATCATCTCGGCGGAGATCACGCAGATCCAGGCGACGCCCATGCCGACCGACAGCCCGCCGAAGACGCCCGGCAGCGCGCCCGGGAGGACGACGTTCCACAGCACGTGCGCGCGCCCGCCGCCCATGGTGCGGACCGCGTCCTCCCACAGCGTCGGCAGCGCGCGTACGGCGTGCCGCGTGCTCACCATGATCGGGAAGAACGCCGCGGCGAACGTGATGAACACGATGCCCTGCTCGTCGCTCGGGAACACCAGGATCGCGATCGGCACGAGGGCGATCGCCGGGATCGGCCGGACGACCTCGATCGGCGGCAGCAGCACGTCGCCGAGCCACCGGGACCGCGCGACCAGGACGCCCAGGGCGATGCCGGCGACGGCCGCCAGCGCGAACCCGGTGAGGATGCGGATCACACTCTGGGCGAGGTCGAGGTAGTAGATCCGGGTGCCCAGCTGCCGGCCGAACTCCGCCGCGACCTCGGTGGGCGAGGGCAGCCGGTCGAACCGCAGTCCGACGCGGGCGTCCGCGGTCGTCAGCCACTGCCACAGCGCGACGACGACCGCCAGGGAACCGAGCCTGACCACCCACCCGCGCAGGCCGGCCGCCGTTCTCGTCCGGGCCGTCCGCGCCGCCGGGGCGTCCGCGGCTCCGGAGGCGGCGGGAGCGAGCGTCGCGTCCAGCGCCGGAGTGCTCATCGCGACGCACCTCCCGCCGCCTTCAGCTGCCCCGCCGCGGCCTTCAGCGCCTCGTCGTAGCCGACGATCTCGGCCCCGGGGTGCTCCTTCACATAGGACTGCGCGCCGTCCTGCGTGGTGAAGGGCTTGAACCGCTCGTCCTCGCCCGCCGCCGGGTCGCGCACCCAGACCGACCTGTCCGCGAACCAGTGCGTCCCGGTGGCCGCGTCCGGCACGTACGCGGCCCGTACGGTCCTGCCGCCGGAGGTGGCGGCGGCGACCTGGCGCAGCAGGCAGGCGGGGGTGGCCGCGGGGCGCAGCCGGTCCTCCCCGGCCAGCCAGACCTCGCCCGCCTTCGCCGGGTCGCCGGCGGCGGTCCCGCAGGCCTCGTCGGTCCCGTCGATCTTCGCGGCGTTGACGGTGCTCGCGGTGTCGGCGTCATAGGAGGCGCCGTACGCCTTCCTGAGGTAGGAGTCGTTGGCGAACCTCGCCACGTCGACGCCGGCGAAGTCGGTGCCGATCGACTTGAGGTACTTCTGGTCGTGGTCGAGGGCGGCCAGCAGCCGCGGCTTCATCGTGACGTCGAACGACGCGATGCCGTCGCGGCCGTTGTAGAGGTAGACGACCTCGGCCGGCAGGCCGGTGGCCTCGGCGACCGCCTCGGCGGCCTCGACCGGATGCTCGTGCAGGTACCTCGTCGCGTCGATCTGCGCCTGCAGGAACGCCTGGACCACGTCCGGGTGCTCCTTCGCGTACGCCTGCCGTACGACGACGCCGTGGAACGTCGGCACGTCGAGCGCCGAGCCGTCGTAGACGAGGCGGGCCTGGTCCCGGAAGACGAGCAGCCCCGGCCAGGCCACGAACTGGGCGTATCCCTGCACATTGCCCGACTGCAGCGCGGACGCGCCGACCGGCGGCTGCTGGTTGACGACCTCCACGTCGGTCGCGGGGTCCAGCCCGGCCCGCTCCAGAGCCTGGACGAGCGTGCCGTGACCGGCCGACCCGGAGCTGGCGGAGACCTTCTTCCCCTTCAGGCCGGCCAGCGTCCGCACGTCCGACGACGGGGCGACGACCACGGAGTTCAGCCCGCCGCGCAGGTTGTAGCCGGTCACCGAGACGAGCTCGGTCCGCGCGGCGGCCACGCCCTGGGTGCGGGAGGCGTTGATGAGGAGCGGGTAGTCGCCCATCGACCCGATGTCGATCTTCCCGGCCACCATCTTGGCGGTGATCGGGGCGCCGGTGTCGTAGTCCTGCCACTCGACGCGGTACCCGTCTCCGAGGCGCTTTTCGAGGTAGCCGAGACCGCGCAGCAGCGTGCCCGCGGTCACGGTGTTGATGGTCTTCGACTGGTATCCGACGACGACCGTCCGCCTGCCGTCGCCGGCGCCGGCGGAGACGGAGCACCCCGCCGCGGCCAGCAGCGCCACGGCGGCGATGAGCTTGCGCATGGGATGTCCTTCTATCGGAGCAGGTAGGGGATGTTCACCGTGACGGCGTCCGCGGGGCACCGGTCGGCGCAGGGGCCGCAGTACCAGCACTCGTCCACGTGCATGTACGCCTTGCCGCTGACCTCGTGGATGGCCAGCGAGTCGAGCGGGCACACGTCCACGCACAGCGTGCAGCCCTCGATGCACAGTGACTCGTCGATCGTCACGGGCACGTCGACGCGGTTATCGACCAGGGTCATCGGTGTTCCTCCAGAGGTGGCCACGCATGGTGAGGCGGTCGCCGCGGAACCTGACGAACTCCAGGTCGACCGGGCGGCCGTCGGACAGATGGGTGAGGCGCTCGACCATGAGCAGCGCCGCGCCGCGCGGCGCGTCGAGGACGGCCGCGGTGTGGGGGTCGGCGTTCACGGCCTCGATCGTCAGCTCGGCCACGCCGAGCGGCTGCCCGGCGATCCGTTCCAGCAGCACGAACACGTCGTTGTGCACGAGATCGGCGTCGAAGAGCGGCTCCCCCACCTCGCGGACGAGATAGGTGAGGTCGAGCGAGAGCGGCAGGCCGTTGAGCCGGCGCAGCCGCTCCACGTAGACGACGTCCTCCCCCGGCGGCAGGCCGAGCCGCCCCCGCACGGCGGCCGGAGGCGGGATCAGCCCCATCGCGCGGACCTCGTTGGTCACCTCGCCGTGCTCCCGGAGGGTCTCGGCGAGGCCGAGCAGCCGGTGCAGGCCGTGCGGGTACTTCTCCGCGGCGACGGTGGTGCCGACGCCCGGGCACCGCTCGATGAGGCCCTCGTCCCGCAGCAGGTCCAGGGCGTCCCTGATCGTGTTGCGGGAGGTCCCGAACTCCCGTGCGAGGGCGGCCTCCAGCGGCAGGTGCCCACCGCCGAAGCCGCCGTGCAGGACCTCCCGCCGCAGCAGGTCGGCGACCTGGCGGGCCCTGTCCGCCCGGCGCCGTCTCGCGTCCGCCAACTCCATGAAGCATAAGCCTACTGTTCAGGTAGGGATATGCGGATAACGGCGGAATTACGCCACCCCGGCAGGTCGCCTCACCGCCGTGAGCTGCGATTTCGTCGGGAGGCAGCCGACAACCGCCACCCCCGGGAGCGGTGACGGAGCCCGCCGATCAGTCGTCCGGGGTGATCAGGCCGCTCGAGTAGGCGTACGCGATGGCGCGGGCCCGGTCGCGCAGGCCGAGCTTGTCCAGCACCCGGCCGAGGTGGGTCTTGACCGTCGTCTCGCCGAGGAACAGCCGGGCGGCGATCTCGGCGTTCGACAGGCCGCGGCCGACCAGCGCCAGCACCTCCGCCTCCCGGGCGGTGAGCCTGTCCAGGGCCGGGTCGCGCGGGCGCGGGCGCGGGGCGCCGGCGTACCGGCCGATGACCCGCGGCACCACGGCCGGGTCGAGCAGGCCGCGCCCGGCGGCCACCTCGCGCAGCGCCTCCAGGAGCTGCTCGGGCGGGGAGACCTTGAGCAGGAACCCCGCCACCCCGGCCCGCAGCGCCCCGTCGACCAGCACGTCCTCGTCGAACGTGGTCAGGATCAGCACCCGCACGCCCGGGTGCTCCGCGGCGATCGCCCCGGCCGCGCCGATTCCGTCCAGGCCCGGCATCCGGGCGTCCATCAGCACGACGTCCGGGCGCGTCGCGGCGGCCACCCGGACCGCCTCGTCGCCGTCGGCGGCCTCCCCGACGACCTCCATGTCCGGCTCGT
The DNA here is from genome assembly GCF_039649665.1 of Microbispora sp. ZYX-F-249. Classification (NCBI taxonomy): domain Bacteria; kingdom Bacillati; phylum Actinomycetota; class Actinomycetes; order Streptosporangiales; family Streptosporangiaceae; genus Microbispora; species Microbispora maris. Next base: position 34,038 of record NZ_JBDJAW010000049.1, read on the forward strand.
CGGAGATCAGCATGCGCAGCCCGGCGCGCATGATCGCCTCGTCGTCGGCGAGCACCACCCTGATCATGCGATCCCTCCGGCCGGGACGGGGAACGTCGCGTACACCTCGTAACCACCGGCCTCGCGGGGGCCGGTGCGCAGCGTCCCGCCGAACATGCCGACCCGCTCGCGCATCCCCACCAGCCCGTGCCCGCCGGCGCGCGACTCGGGGGACGCGGGGGACAGGGGGGACACGGGGGACACGGGGGACACGGCCGGGGCGCCGCGGCCGTCGTCGGTCACCCGGAGCGCGACCTCACCCGTGCGGTAGGCCACCTCGATCGCCGCCCGGCCGGCGCCCGCGTGCCGCAGCACGTTCGTCAGGGCCTCCTGGGCGACCCGGTACGCCGACATGTCGAGCCCCACGGGCAGCGACACGGGCTCCCCGGTGACGGCCAGGGAGATGTCGAGCCCGGCCGACCGCACCTGAGCCACCAGGTCCTCGATCCGGCGCAGCGACGGCGGGGGCCCGAGACCGTCGGCGGCGTCGGGCCGCAGCAGCCCGACCACCCGCCGGATCTCCTCCACCGAGCGGCGGCCCAGCTCCTCCACCTGGGCGAGCGCGTCGCGTTCGACGGGACGGTCGGCGAGCCTGCGGCGCAGCACCCCGGCCTGCATCGTCATGACGCTCAGCGTGTGCGCCACGGCGTCGTGGAGCTCTCGGGAGATCCTGGCCCGCTCCTCGTCGACGGCCGCCCGCGCCCGGGCCTCGCGTTCCGCGGCCAGCGCGTCGGCGAGCGCCGCGAGCTGGGCGGACCGCGTCTGCTCCCGGCGCAGCAACGCGCCGAGACACCAGGCGCAGCTGACCAGTGCGCCGAAGAACAGGAACTCCCATGGGCTCTCGCCGGACACGGTCAGCGCCGCCGCCGGCACCAGCGCGGCCCCCGCGGCCGCGGTCAGCCCGCGGCGGACCGTGCTGCGGAATCCGGCGTGCGCCACGAGGACCAGTTCCGCGATCAGCTGGGCGCCGCCGAGACCCTCGGCCCCGGCCGCGAGCGCGAGCGGGAAGCTCAGCATCGCGATGGTCATGCCGGTCACCGGGTACAGCGCGGCGACCGGGAAGCACGCCGCGACCGCCGCCGCGAGCGCGATGTCGCGGGCGTTCGTGCCGCCGCGCCCGGGGTCCGCGGACATCTCGACCGCCGCCACGACGGCGAACAGCATCGCGGCGCCCACACCGAGCGCCAGCCACTGCCCACGCCCCTGCGGTGCGCGCACATCGCCCTCCAAACGGACAATCGCGACCTAAGTGGCCGCCACATGGAGGGTAACGGCACGCGGGCCACCCGGGGATCGGCTCCCGGGAGGACCCCGCGCGGCCGTCCGTCCTCCCCGGAGACGACCCGGCGCCGCCTTGGCCGCCTCACGGTCGCAGAGACGACGGACCCGCACGGCGATCCGCCGGACCCGGCCCCGGCCATAGCTTTCCGGCCATGACAACGACGAACACCGGTTTCGGCGCCACCGGCGCGCCGCTGCGCCGCCTCGCCGGCGCCGCTCTGATCACCGCTCCGGTCCTCATGACCGGCGGCATGCTCACCTCGCCGCCGCAGACCGGCGACTCCTCCTCCGCCTACCTCTCCTCACTCGCCGGGGACTTCGGCCTGACCGTGCTGTCGGCGAACCTGTTCCACTACGCCTGGGTGCTCATCGCGCTGGGCGTTCCGGGCGCGTTGCTGCTGCTGCGCGGCCGGCGCGGCCGGGGGCTCACCACCGCCGGCGTGGGGCTCACGATGTTCGGAGCGATGCAGATGTCCGGTCTGCTGCTGTCGGACTGGTTCACCGGGGCGATGCCGGGCGTCGTCCCCCTCGGCGACGCGGTGCGGGTCTTCGACCAGGTGACCGCCGACCCCTCGCTGAGCGCCTGGCGGCTGAGCGGCGTGGCCGGAGGCGTCCTGCTGCTGCCGCTCGTCCTGGCGGGGCTGGCCCGGGCCGGCGTCGTCGGCTGGTGGACGGTGCCGGTCGTCGCGCTCCCCTACCTCGCCGGTCCGGCCGTCCCGGTCGCCGGGCCGGTGCTGGCGCTGGCGGCGTACGCCCCGCTCATGCTGGTCGGCGCACGGCTGCTGCGCCGGTCCCGATCCGACGTGCGCACCGCCGAGGCGGCCGGCTCGCACGACTCCTCCGATCGGCCGGTCGAGACCGGCCGATAGGCCGGACCCGCCCGGCCGAGTGGCCGCCACGATGAGCCCGGAGGCGGAGGCCGAGCCTGCGGACCGTCGGACAGAGTCGGGGTGCCGCCCCCGAGAGTCCGTGAAAGGCAATGACGTGGAAGCCCTGCCCATCCTCCTTTCCGCCGGCCGCCTCGGCGCCCTCGTGCCACCGCCCGCCGCACGTGCGCGTCACGTCGTCACCGGATCGCCCGCCACCGGATCGCCCGCCCCCGCCTCCGCCTCCGCCGATCGGGGGTGGTCCCGGTGAGCGGCCGCCGCGTGCTACGGATCGCGGTCCGCGTCCTCATGGCGTTGGGCCTGCTCGCCGTCCTCGCGGTGGCGGGCGCCTTCGCCGCCGTCGGCCGCGGCGGCGCCCCCCAGACGGAGACGCGCCTCGGGGCCGATCCCCGGCTCGAGCGGCCGGACACGTTCCCGATCCCCAAGGTCAACGCGCCCGACGTGGTCGGATGGCCCTCCGGGAGGACGCCGACGGCGCCGGCGGGTTTCTCCGTCACGCGGTTCGCGGGCGGGCTGGACCACCCGCGCTGGCTCTACCTCCTCCCCAACGGCGACGTGCTCGTGGCCGAGTCCGCCACGCTGCCGAAGGCTCCCGACTCGGTCGTGACGCGGCTGTTGTCCTGGCTGCGCCGGGGCGACGGCTCGACCAGACAGCGGAGCGCCAACCGCATCACCCTGCTGCGCGACTCCGACGGGGACGGTGTCGCGGACTTCCGCGGCACGTTCCTGGACGGACTCAACCAGCCGTTCGGCATGGCCCTGCTGAGGGCGGCACCGCCGTACGCGGTCGGGCCGGACGCCGGGCCGGGCACCGAGGTCATGTTCTACGTCGCCGGCACCGACGGCGTGTGGCGCTTCCCGCACCGGCTCGGCGACACGCGGATCACCGCCCCCGGCGAGAAGGTCCTCGACCTGCCGGCGGGCGGATACAACAACCACTGGACGCGCAACCTGCTCGCCGCCGCCGACGGCTCCAAGCTCTACGTCACCGTCGGCTCCGCGAGCAACGCGGGCGAACACGGCCTGGACGTCGAGCGCGGGCGCGCCGCCGTGCTCGAACTCGACCCCGGCGGAGGCGGCGCGCGCGTCTACGCGTCCGGCCTCAGGAACCCCAACGGTCTCGGCATCGAGCCGGTCACCGGCACGCTCTGGGCCGTCGTCAACGAACGCGACGCCCTCGGCGACGACGTGTCCCCCGACTACCTGACCAGGGTCCGCGACGGCGACTTCTACGGCTGGCCGTGGAGCTACTGGGGTCGCAACGTCGACGACCGCGTCACGCCGCCCCGGCCGGATTTGGTGGCCAGGGCCCTGCGCCCGGACTACTCGCTGGGCGCCCACACCGCTCCGCTGGGGCTGGCCTTCTCCACGGGGCCGGCGTTCCCCACCGAGTATCGCGGCGGCGCGTTCGTCGGCGAGCACGGATCGTGGAACCGCGGCGACCCGGTGGGGTACAAGTCGTCTACGTGCCGTTCGCCCACGGCATGCCCAGCGGCCCGCCCCGCGACTTCCTCACCGGCTTCAAGCCCGGCCCCGGTGACAGCACGACCTACGGGCGCCCCGTGGGAGTCGTCCTCGACCGGGCCGGAGGCCTGCTGGTCGCCGACGACGCGGGCGACACCGTGTGGCGCGTCGCGCCGGAGAGCTGACACCACGGCGGCACGGCTCGGGGGTGCTGTGCCCCCGAGCCGGCTCGTGCGCCCTGCCGGGGGTCACCGCTGCCGGGCCAGAAGCCGCAGTCCGTTCCGCAGCAGCGCGAACGCGTGTTCCGCGTCGGCCACCGCGCCCGCGTAGCGCTCGTCGGCGGGCTCCCCGTACGCCAGGCGTTCGGCGTTGTCCTGCGCCAGCGCCCAGTGCACCGCGACGATCTGGACGGCGGCCAGCCGCGCCGTGAGCTCCGGGACGTCCGCCGTCTCCCGCAACGCCTGGGCGAGTGCGCGCTCGGCGCCGCTCTTGAACCGCTCCATCCGGGCCACCAGCGAGGGCGTGTCGAGGATCATCCGGTGCAGCTTCCGCACCTGGGGCGCGTCGTTGAGCCCGGTGATCGGGTCCCGCTCCCGCAGGCCGTCGAGGAAGTGCTCACGCAGCGCGGTGAGCGGGGCGGTGCGCGGCGGGCGGGCCCGCACGACGCGCGCCATCTCGGTCTCGTGGTCGGCGAGGCGATGCACCACGAGGTCTTCCTTCGCGGGGAAGTAGGCGAACAGCGTCCGTTTGGACACCTCGGCCGCCTCGGCCACCTGAGCCACCGAGACCTGGTTGAAGCCGTGTTCGAGGAACAGCGTGATCGCGGCCTCGGAGATCGCCGCGTGGGTCCGCCTCTTCTTCCGTTCCCGCAGCCCCGGCTCGCCGTCCACGACGTCACCGTAGCAAAGTATTGCCCCGGGGTTATTACTGCACCCGGTATACATTTGCCCCAAGGCGAGTTTTCCCGAGGCGAGATGGAGCGATGGCGATGGACGAGATCGAGACCGAGGTCGTCGTCGCGGGCGCCGGCCCGACCGGGCTGATGCTGGCGTACGAGCTCGCTCTGGCGGGGGTGGAGACCCTGGTGCTGGAGAAGCTGCCCCAGCGCATCGAACAGGTGAAGGGCGGCGGCATCCAGCCGCGTACCGCCGAACTGCTGGAGTCGCGCGGGCTGCTCGAACCGTTGCTGCGGCGTGCCACGCCGCGCGAGCCGGTCGGCGGGCACTTCGCGGCCCTGCCCGTCCCCCTGGACTGCACCCCATGGCGGACCAGGCACCCCTTCCCCATCGCGATCCCCCAGTGGGAGGTCGAGGAGGTGCTCGAAGAGCAGGCGGTCGCCGCCGGCGCGCGGGTTCTGCACGGGGCCGCCGTCTCCGGGGTCGAGCCCGGCGACGACGGCGTGGTCGTGACCGCGGGAGAACTGCGGGTGCGGGCGGGCTACCTCGCGGCGTGCGACGGCGGCCACAGCACGGTGCGCAAACTGCTCGGGCTGCCGTTTCCCGGCAGGCCCGGCACCCGTCGCGCGGTGCTGGCCGACATCCGCCTGTCCGCCGTCTCGCCACTGGTGCCGCGGCGGATCGGGCACATGAGCAGCCTGACCCGTCAAGCGGACGGCTACTGGGCGATGCTGGTCCCTCTGGGCGGCGACCGGTATCGGATCACCTTCGGGCGGACGGACCGGGCCGGCACCGACCGCGACACCCCGGTGACCGACGAGGAGATCATCGCCGGGCTGCGGGCCGTGTACGGCCCTGAGACCATCCTCGGCGCCGTGGACAACGCGTCCCGGTTCACCGACGCCACCCGGCAGGTGGAGCACTACCGCGTGGGCCGGGTCCTGTTCGCGGGCGACGCGGCGCACATCCATCCGCCGCTGGGCGGCCAAGGTCTCAACCTCGGCATACAGGACGCGTTCAACCTCGGGTGGAAACTGGCCGCGACCGTGCGGGACCGGGCGCCGAGCGGCCTGCTGGACAGCTACCACGCCGAACGGCATCCGGTCGGAGCCCAGGTCCTGCACCACACGTCGGCACAGCGCGTGCTGGCCGATCCCGAGCCGAGCGAGGACGTGGCCGCCCTGCGCGACATCTTCGTCGACCTGCTGCGCCTGCCCGACGCCAACCGTCACCTCGCGGGGCTGATGTCCGGCCTCTCGCTGCGCTACGAACTGCCCGGTAATCATCCGCTCATCGGGCAGCGCGTGCCGGACGCCGACCTAATCGCCGACGCCGGCCCCACCCGGGTGTCGGCGCTGTTCCGCGCGGGGCACGCCGTCCTGCTCGATCTGGCCGGAGCCGTCCCCGCCGGCCTCCGGCTTCCCCCACGAGTCGACCTCGTCCGTGCCACCTGCGCCGACGATCTGGGCGCCGCCGTCATGCTCATCCGTCCCGACGGCTACGTCTGCTGGGCCGCGGACGGCCTCACCGCCTCCGGCGACGACCTGCTCGCCGCGATCGCCGTCGCCGGCATCGCGACGCGGTGAAGATCACGAAGTGTCCGCCGGTACGGCGACGCCGCACTAAGATCGCATCCCGTGCTTCCGGACGGATTCTGGCGGATTGTCAGGACTGGATCAGTAGGTCTGGTTCTTGCGGCGGCGGTCGCGGGCCTGGTGCTCGGCGACGCCTGGCTCTGGGTGGCCGTCGAATGGTCGCCGCCGGCCTATGCGGGGTTCTACGGTCGCGGCGGGTTCGACACCTCGACGACGGTTGCGCTGCTCGTGGCCGCCCCGGTGAAGGCCGCGCTCCTGTGGCTGATCCTGCGCGCCCCCGCGCGGGGACCGCTGGACCGCCGGGCGAAGGCGCTGCGCCGGCTGCTGTATCTGGCGGTGGCGTACGCCCTCGTGCTGTGGTTCCCGATCGCGCTGCTCCCCGACGCGGTCGACGCGGCGTTCCAGCTCGCGCTGTGGACCGCGATCGACGTCCTCTACCTGCTCGTCATCCGCTGGCGGTCCCGCATGCTGCGCGCGGCGGCCGGAGCGATCTTCGCGGTCGAGCTGGCCGGGATGGCCGACGACCTGCTCGACGAACTCGACCTCCCGGAGCTCGGCAGGGGCGGCGTCGTCGGGCTGGGCTTGATGCTGGGCGGAGTGGCGGCGACCATCGTCACGCTCGCCGGGCAGCGGCGCGACGGCCGGTGGAGCCGCGGCACGCAGGCCGCCGGGTGGGTGTCGCTGGGCGTCTACGTGCTGGTGATCCCGCTCAACGTCTTCTACGGAAGGATCCCCGGCGGCGGCGATCTGGTGATGCCGGTAGTGACGGACGCGCTGGCACTCGTCGGCACCGTGTGGATCGCGGCGACCGCCCGTGAATTGCCCACCGAGGGCCGCCCGGCGGACCTTCCGCCCGCGCGGCGGCGCGCGATCCGCGTCGCGGTGGCGGCCGTGGCCCTGCTCCCGGTCATCGCGATGATCCACCCGGAGCAGACCCCGCACCTCACCTACACCGGCTGGTCCGCGGACTGCTACGACCGGCCCCGCTTCGGCGACCTGAAACCCGCGGAACGCGAGGCCGTGTTCCTGTGCCGTGCGCGGAGCACGGACGACGGCGTCTCGCCCATCTTCCCCGACAGCCTGTCGGACCAGCAGGTCCTCGCGTACGGGCGGGCGCTGTGCCGTGCGAAGGACCGCGAGGAGCAGCAGGCGATCCTGACGCGGGCCGGGAGCGCGCGGCCCGCCTGGGGCGCGGACCCGTGGGACCTCGTCTACGTCTGCCCGGAGATCGTCGGCGCCACCCATCCCGAGTTGCTGCGGTCGACCGCGGAGACGGAGGCGGCGAACGCCGCCTACATCGCCGAGGAGAACGCGAGCTGCCGCGACCCGTGGCCCCGGACGAAGGGTGTCGTCCAGGCCACGGCCAAATACTTCCTGTTCGCCGACGGGGATCACGGCTATCTGGTCCACGACCCCGATGACGAAACAGCCGGCGACGAGGCGGAGCAGGCCGTTGACGACCTCTACGACGACAACGCCCTCGTCGGGGTGGCCGGCAGCACGGCGCTCGTCGGGCATGTCGAGGACGTCATCGATCTGTGCCTCACGGTGAAGGCCCTCCGCACCCCGCCGCCACTTCGGACGGCCGGGTGGGATCAGGTCGACGAGGTACCGATCGTCAGCCGCAGCGGCAGACTCACCGTGCCGGAGATGGGCTACGATCAGGTGGGGGCGGGTGCACCCATGCCGAACCTGGCGATCGCGGGGCAGGGCCGCTACCGGCTGCGTGTCCACGTGCGGATCGGCGACGCGGGAGAGGAGCACCTGGTCGTCGTGTTCCCGGGCGCGTCGAGGAAGAGACTCACACTGAAGCCGTGAGCGGCGGCGTGGGCTGCTACGGGCGGTCGGTGGCCGTCACGCCGGGGGCCGGGATCGCGGTGGGCGGGAATATCCGATGACATCGCTCCCGGCTCTTTTCCGAATACTTGGCCGCCCGCCTCGGGTGATGCACCGTGCCAGGGGTAACGCGCACGTATGAATTCCGCGGAGTACCAAAACGAGCTGTACGCCCAAGGACGGACCGGCCGGCAGCCGCCCTATCCGATGACATTCGCGGAACTGGAGAAGAAGGCGTCGGCCGCGATGCCGCCGAAGGTCTGGGGGTATGTGGCCGGGGGCGCCGGTGACGAGCACACCCAGCGGGCCAACTGCGAGGCGTTCAAGCGCTGGGGCCTGTATCCGCGGATGCTGATCGCTCCGGCCGAGCGCGACATGTCGATCGAGTTGCTCGGGACGACGCTGCCCTCGCCGGTGTTCATGGCGCCCATCGGCGTGATCGGGGTGTGCGCCCAGGACGACCACGGCGACCTCGCATGCGCGCGGGCCTCCGCCCGGACGGGCGTCCCCTTCTTCGCGGCGACCCTGTCCGCCGATCCGATGGAGGACGTGGCGGCGGCGCTGGACGGCACGCCCGGCTTCTTCCAGCTCTACACGCCGCCGGACCGGGACCTGGCGGCGAGCCTGGTGCACCGCGCCGAGGCGGCGGGTTTCAAGGGCATCGCCGTCACCCTCGACACCTGGGTCACCGGCTGGCGGCCCCGGGACCTGCGCGGCTCGAACTACCCCCAGGTGCCCAGCGGATGCCTGCGCAACTACACCGAAGACCCCGTGTTCCGGCGGAGGCTGCGACCCGGCGAGGACGCCGTCGAGGCGGTGATCCGCACGATGCCGATCTTCGGCGGGCCGTTCCGGTGGGACGACCTCGACTGGCTGCGGTCGCAGACCCGGCTGCCGCTGATGCTCAAGGGCATCTGCCACCCCGACGACGCCCGTCGCGCCAAGGACCACGGCGCGGACGCCGTCTACTGTTCCAACCACGGCGGACGGCAGGCCGACGGAGGGCTGCCCGCCCTGGAGTGCCTGCCCGGCGTGCTCGAGGCCGCCGACGGGCTGCCGGTCCTGTTCGACTCGGGGGTGCGCAGCGGCGCCGACGTCGTCAAGGCGCTGGCGCTGGGCGCCACCGCGGTGGGAATCGGCCGGCCCTACGCGTACGGCCTGGCGGTCGGCGGCGTCGACGGCGTCGTGCACGTGCTGCGCTCCATCCTGGCCGAAGCGGACCTCATCATGGCGGTCGACGGTTACCCCACCCTCAAGGACCTCACGCCCGAGGCGCTGCGCCGCGTGCCGTGACCGGCCCGCGACGGGCCGCGGATGACGACGGCCCGCCGGAGGCGCCCCACTCGGTGATCAGTCCTCGCCGTGCCCCGGGTTCCGGCGCGCGACGTACAGGCGGTTGCCCTCGGGGCCGGTCCACTCCAGCCGTACGACGCCGGGCACGGCGGCGTCGGCGACGCGTGACGGGTCGGCCCAGTAGCCGACGTTGGGGTTGCGGAAGAACGTCGCCCACAGCTGACCGCTGCGGTCCGCGAAGATGTTGTTGTGGCCGGCGCCGACGCCCAGGGTCCACCGCTTGGAGTAGGGCCCCTCGAACCTGTCCGCGACGGCGACGACCGCGTCGTACTGGTACTGCACACGGCCCGGCGCGGCCGTGTCGTAGGCGTATCGCGTGCTGCCGTCCGTGTTCACCGACGACCGATCCCATGCGGCGTGGACGAGGTAGTACTTGCCTCCGTACTTGAAGACGTACGCGCCTTCCAGGTACGGCTCGGGCGCGTAGGGCGTCTGCTGGAACTTCGGCAGGTCCGTCGCCGGGACGATGTCCTCCATGTCATCCCGGAACTTCGCGTACAGGTTGTTGTGCAGCACGAGCCACGCGTCGTCGCCCTCGGTGTAGAGGCCGCCGTCGATGTGGTGGTAGGCGCCGGGCTCGATGAAGGCCGGCCCCCCGATGAAGGAGTCGCCGAAGGGCTTGTCGTGGTTGCCCTGGACGAGCCGATACGGACCCTCGACCCCGCCCTCGCTCACGAGCATGAACGAACCGACCTTCTGCGAGTGGTCGCCCATGCACGCGACGATGTACCACTTGCCGCGGAAGTAGTGCACCTCCGGCGCCCAGGCGTTGCCGCGCTTGCCGAACCGGTCGTCGTACCAGTACTCCTGCCACGGCGCGACGACCGTGCGCCCGGGCCGGTTCTCGCCGGCGAACTCGGGCGACCACACCTTGCCCTTCTCGGCGTCCGGCCGGATGCCGGTGGTGTCGGCCAGCCGCCACGGCCCGTGCAGGGACGGGGCCGTCCACACGAAGATGCCGTCGTTCCACGGGCCCGCCGCCTGGAGACCGGGCACCCGGGTGGTCCCCGTGGCGACGTAGACCGGACGGCCGCCGACGACGAAGCAGTTGACGTAGGTGTCCCGCATCCAGACCCGGCCGAGCTCCTCGTCGCGGGGGCGCGGCTCGAGCGGGAGGATGAAGGAGTTGTCGTCGCGCGGCCACAGGTCCGCCCGCGTGTCCGCGAGGCCGTAGGGCTCGGGCTCGGGCCAGTTCGACGGGTACCGCCCCTTCGGCGCGCCCCCGCCGGGCAACACCTTCGGGTCCGCGTGCGCGGCGGCCGCGGGCAGCGCCGCCGCGCCCAGCAGGCCCGCGACACCGGCCAGCACGGACCGCCGGCCAACGTGGAACCCGTTGCCGGAATCAGTCATCAGACACGTCCTCCCACCTCTTCGCAGGGCGCGGGTGCCCTGCCGGGAGGACACGCTAGTAAGGCGTATTTCGACAGTGAACAGACGACAGAAAGGTTTCGGTCCGCCTTCGCCGGCTCCGGCCGCGGACGTCGCCGGGGATTTCCCTATTTCCTACCGGCCGTGAATTCCTTCGTTCCCCGGCGCCGGAAACATAACGGCGACCGGAGCCGAAAACACGTTGCGGGACAGGGCCGGAACGCGGAACGCTCCCGATGTGAGAATGCACGCCGACCAGCTGACGGTGACACAGGAGACGGTGCGCGCCTTGGTGGACGAGCAGTTCCCCGAGTGGCGGAGCCTGCCCGTGACACGCGTCGGCGCCCACGGGACGGTCAACGCCATCTTCCGCATCGGCGACCGTTTCACTGCCCGGTTCCCGCTGCAGCCCGGCCCGGCCGGCGAGGTGCGGCGCCGGCTGGAGTCCGAAGCGCAGGCGGCCCGCGAGCTGGCGGGCAGCACCCGCTTTCCCACACCCGAGCCGGTCGCGCTCGGTGAGCCCGGCGCGGGGTACCCGCTTGCCTGGGCGGTGCAGACGTGGCTGCCCGGCACGGTGGCGGACGTCGAGGATCCGGGCCAGTCGATCGCGTTCGCCCACGACCTCGCCGATCTCATCACCGATCTGCGTGCGGCCGGCACGCGTGGCCGCACGTTCGCGGGCACGGGCCGGGGAGGCGACCTGCGCTCCCACGACGCCTGGATGGAGACGTGCTTCGAGCGCAGCGAACGGCTCCTGGACGTTCCCCGGCTGCGCCGGACGTGGGAGAGGCTCCGCGTCCTGCCCCGCGAGGCGCCCGACGTCATGTGCCACGGCGATCTCATTCCCGGCAACGTGCTCGTGTCCGCCGGCCGGCTGGCGGGGATTCTCGACGCCGGCGGTTTCGGGCCGGCCGATCCCGCTCTCGACCTCGTGAGCGCCTGGCATCTGTTGGAGGCGGGGCCGCGCCGGGTGCTCCGCCTCGACCTCAAGTGCGACGACCTGGAGTGGGAACGGGGCAAGGCGTGGGCCTTCGAACAGGCGATGGGGCTCGTCTGGTACTACCTCGACACCAACCCCGCCATGGCCCGCTTGGGCCGGCGCACGCTGGAACGCATCCTGGCCGACAGCGGGCCCGCCTGAGCCGGACCGATCCGATCACGGCGGCGTCAGCCGCGGGTGACCCGCACGCCGCCGAAGACGCCGTAGTTGCGCACGCGGATGACCGGTCCGGAGGAGTCCGGCGTTCCCGGGTCCACCCGGCGGCCGCCGAACAGGGTGAAGCCCTCGACCTCCACCGTGCATTCGGCGGGCACCCGCAGCCGCACGCCGCCCGCGATCGAGATCTTCGTGACCGAGGTGACCGGCGCGATCTCCGCGTCGCTGAGGTCGAGGTCGGCGCCCCCGAGGGGGGTGAGGACCACGGTGTCCGCGGGCGCCCGCCCCGGCCCTCGGCGCTTCAGACCGCCGAGAAGGGCGACGTGCCAGTCCGTACGCTGCGATGATGTCGTGTTCGTCATGACCTTCACGGTACGTACCGGCCGATGCGGCGATAAGTGCCGCGCGTCGTGTCATAACCCATGACACCTGTCATATCGGCGGCTCAGCCGTGGTGAGAGGCCTCGCGCCCGCTCATGCGCCGAGGCGGTAGACGCGTTCCGCCGTCCCCCGGAAGACCGCGTCACGCTCGGCCGCCGACAGCCCGGCGTCCGTGAGCAGCGCGCGCACGGTCTCGGCCCACAGGGGCAGCGCGCCCGCGAGGAGGCAGACGGGCCAGTCGGAGCCGAACATCAGACGCCCGGGCCCGAACGCGTCGAGCGCGACGTCGGCGTACGGCCGCAGCCGTGCCGCGTCCCAGTCGTCCCAGTCCGCCTCGGTGATCAGGCCGGAGAGCTTGGCCGTCACGTTCGGCTCGGCGGCCAGCTCCCGGACGAGAGCGGCCCACGGTTCGAGCTCGCCGGACGCGACCGGAGGTTTGGCCAGGTGATCGAGGACGAAGGTCAGCTCGGGAAGGGCCCGTACGGTCTCGATCGCGGCGGGCAGCTGGTGGGGCAGGACGAGCAGGTCGTAGACGAGCCCGGCCGCCGCCACCTGGCGCAGTCCTTCGCGGACGTCGTCGCGGGCGAGCCAGCGGGGGTCGGGTTCGCCCTGCACAAGGTGGCGGATGCCGCGCAGGAGTTCACCGCCCGGCGCGGCGGCGAGCGCGGCGAGTTCGGCGGCGAGGTCGGGCCGGGTGAGATCCGCCCACCCCACCACGGCGGCGACGGTGTCCGACCGCGCCGCCAGCGCGAGGAACTCCCGGGTCTCCTCGGCGTCGGGCAGGACCTGTACGAGCACCGAGCTCCCGATCCGCGCCTGCGCCGCGACGGCGGCGTAGTCGGAGGGGGTGAAGTCGCGGCGGATCGGCGCCATATGCGGAGGATCGAGCCAGGTCTGCGGCCGCCGGGACAGCTCCCACAGGTGGTGGTGAGCGTCGACGATCGTGCCAGTGGGTGCCGCATCGGGTGTCACGGTGGATGTCACAGCGCGTCGAAAGCCTCTCGTGCCAGTTCCCGTAATGGTTTTCCGGTGACCTGGGCCAGCCTGGCCAGGTCGTCGTGCTCGGGTTTGACCCCCCAGGGCCCGTGTTTCATCCGCACGTCCTGGCCGTACAGCCGCACGGTCTCGAAGTGCCGGGGCAGCGCCACCTTCTCGACCACGCTGCGCCGCAGCCCCAGGCTGCCCGTCTCGGCCAGGACGAGTTCCTGCAGACGGCCGGCCAGTTCGACGGGCGCGAGCACGTGCAGGACCTGCGCGGGCCGGCCCTTCTTCATGACCGCCGGCGTGGTCCACGCGTCCGCCGCGCCCGCGGCCAGCGCCCGCTCGATGACGTGCCCGAGGACCTCACCGGTCACGTCGTCGAGGTTCGTCGAGAGGACGACCTGGTGGTCCGGGGCGGCGGTGGGCGACCCGAGCATCGCCACCGTCACGTTCGGCCGGTCGGGCAGCTCACGGGTGCCCGCGCCGTACCCGGTGGCGCGCAGTTCCATCTCCGGGACCGCGCCGTACACCGGGCCGTACACCGCCCCCGCGGCGTGGAGCAGGGCCGCCCCGGTCGGCGTGACCGCCTCCCCCGCCGCTCCGCTCCGTACCCGCGCTCCCTTCAGCAGGGCGAGCGTGGCGGGAGCGGGCACGGGCAGCACGCCGTGCCGGGTCCGCACGGTGCCGCTGCCCAGTGGCAGCGGTGCGCAGTGGACGCGCGTCACGCCGAGGTCGCGCAGGGCCGCCGCGCAGCCGACGATGTCGATCAGCGTGTCGTGCCCGCCGAGCTCGTGCAGATGCACGCTGCCGGCCGCAACCCCGTGCAGCGCGCCCTCGGCCTCGGCGATCGCGGTCAGCGCCGCGTCGGCGACGGGCAGGCCGGCCCGGGCCGCCATCGCGATCAGCTCCGCGGCCGGCCGCTCAGCGGCGTCGTCCTCGACGTCGATCCGCACGCGGGTGGCGGTCAGCGCTCCGGTCCGCACCCGCTCGGCGTCCAGCCGCCACCCGGTCAGGCCGGTCAGGGCGACGGCCCGGCGTACGGCGTCGAGGGAGGCGCCCGCGTCCAATAGCGCCCCGAGCAGCATGTCGCCGGCCAGTCCGGTGAACGGATTCAGGAAGAGGATCACTTCGGCCCCCTCGTGAGGCGGAAGGCCGCGAGCGCGGCGGCGAATCCGGAGTCGATGTTGACCACGGTGATCCCCGCCGCGCACGAGGTGAGCATCGCGAGCAGGGCCGTCACGCCCTCCAGCGCGGCGCCGTACCCGGTGCTGGTGGGCACGGCGATCACCGGGGTCTCGACCAGCCCGCCGACCACGCTCGCCAGCGCCCCCTCCATACCGGCGATGACGATGACGCTGTCGGCCGCGCGCAGGTCCTCGACGGCGGCGAGCACGCGGTGCAGCCCGGCCACGCCCACGTCCCTGATCAGGGTGGTGCGCAGGCCGAGGGCGGCGGCGACGGCCGCGGCCTCGGCGGCCACCGGGCCGTCCGCGGTCCCGGCCGTGACCACGGCGACCGTGTGCCCGATCGGCCGGGCCGCACGCCAGACCAGCAGCCGGGCGTCCCGGTCGTACCGGCCGCCGGGGACGCCCCCGAGCACGGCGGCGGCGGCGTCGGGGTCCACCCGGGTCACCAGGACGGGCCCGGTGTTGCGGCCGAGCAGCGTGGTGACGATTCCGCTGATCTCGGACACCTGTTTGCCCGGACCGTAGACGATCTCGGGCAGTCCCTGGCGCGCCTCGCGGCCGAGGTCGACGCGCGCGTAACCGAGGTCGAGGGCGTCGCTCACGGGCTCCTCCTGCCCGACGGCGCGCGGCCGCGTCCGCTCCGCCTGTTCATGCCGGGACGATGTATCCGACGGTCAGCAGGAGGTTCGCGTAGAGCCGGTCGTCGCCGGTCGCCACCGCGAAGGCGACGTCGGGGCCCCTCGCGGCCTCGTAGAACTCCAGACGTCCCATGGGGTGGATGGGCCGGTCCGGGCCGAGCAACCGCCGGTAGCGGGTGAGCGCCTCGGGCTCGCCGCCTTCGTCGGGACGCATCGAGTGGACCGACTCCAGCGGCACGGCGTCCGCGACAAGCTCCAGGACGTCGTCCACGCGGACCAGCCCGGGACGCAGGTTGAGGTGGATCACCGGGGCGCCGGCCCGCACGTTGGTGGCGTGGGCGTAGTTGGCGTCGGCGAGCAGGATGCGCGATCCGTGGCCGGTGGCCGCGAGCGCCGACAGCAGCGGCGGGTGGATCAGGGGGTAGCGGAGCACGGTCATTCTCCCGCGAGGTACGGAATGGTCATGGGCCCCTCCGGCAGGACGCAGACCCTGCCGGGCAGTGCCCGCACCGCGGCGGCGATGTCGCCGGTCTGCTCCAGATGGGCGGCGGCGAGGTCGGCGTCGCTCAGATGCGAGGTGTGCATGACCACGCGGGCGTGCCGCTGGATGCGGGCCTGGATCTGGACCTGCCACTGGTCGGGCACGGTCTCGGTGCGGCGGGAGATCTCCTCGAACAACGCGTCCGGGGAGGCCGCGGAGGTGAGCACGTCCCGGTAGGAGCCGTGGTCGGGGAACCCGTCCCGGCACTCGGCGGCGCAGATGATCGTGCCGCCGGGCCTGACGACCTGAGCGGCGGCGCTCATGCCCTTGACCGACTGGTAGAGGTTCTGGTCCAGCGGGAAGCCGGCGTTGGTGGTGACGACCACGTCGAAGGGCGCGGCGACCGGGCGCATCGCGGCGGCGCGGGCGGCGGCCGTGGCGGCGGCGTGCATCGCCGGCAGGTCGCCGCCGAACGCCCGGACGATCTTCTGTTCCCGGTTGAGCACGACGTCGAGGGCGAAGGTGACGCCGGTCGCCTCCGCGATGGCCCGGACGTCGTCGTGGACCGGGTTGCCCTCGATGACTCCCCAGGTGGCGCGGGGATCACCGATGCGGGCCGCGTCGTGCAGCGTGAGCACGGTCTCCAGGGCGGCGAGGCCGGGCGCGACCAGCTTGGGGCCGCCGGAGAACCCGGCGAAGAAGTGCGGCTCGACGAAGCCGGTCGTGATCCGCACGTCGGCGTCCGTCCACTCCCGGTTCAGCCAGACCGGCACGTCCTTGCCGTGACGGCCCATCCACCTCAGCGACGCCGCGTCGCGCGCGTCGTGGTTGACGATCCGTACGGCGTCGACGACCTGGTCGCCGAACATCGCGCGCAGTTCGGCGTCGCTGTTGCCGCGGTGGGTGCCGGTGGCCACCAGGATCACCACGTCGCCGGTGTCGACGATCCCGTCCAGCTCGGCCAGGATCGCCGGGATCATCAGGTGGCGCGGCTGGGGCCGGGTCCCGTCGCAGGCCGAGATCGCCACCGTCTGCCCGGGCCGCACCCGCTCCCGCAGCGGCGGGCCCGCGACCGGCTCGCGCAGGGCCCGGCGCAGTTCGGCGGCCTCGTCCGCCACTGCGGGCCGGGCGACCGGCGCGATCACCGTGGTCCGGTCGTCCGGCAGGTCCACCACGAGCCCGTCGGCGCCGTAGGCGAGCTCAACCCGCATGGTCCAGCTCCTCCCACAGTTCGGCGGGCACGGGGGTGGCGGCCAGATCCAGGTCCTCCCGCACCTCCTCCGCGCTGCGCGCGCCGAACAGGACCGTGGTGACGGCCGGATGCCGGTGCGGGAACAGCAGGGCCGCCGCCGGCAGCGGCACGCCGTACGACGCGCAGATCCCCGCCAGCTCGCGCGCCCGCCGCAGCACGGCCGGCGGGGCGGCGTCGTAGTCGTAGGTGGTGCCCCCGGCGAGGACGCCGCTGTTGAACACCCCGGCGGCGACGACGGCGACGCCGCGCCGTTCGCATTCGGGCAGCAACTCCTCGGCGGCGGAACGGTCGAGCAGCGTGTAGCGCCCCGCGACCAGCACGGTGTCCACGTCGGTCTCGCGGACGAACCTGGTCAGCATCTCGGCCTGGTTCATCCCGGCGCCGATCGCGCCGATCACCCCCTGGTCGCGCAGCTCGGCCAGCGCGGGGTACGCCTCGCCCGCGGCCTGCTCCCAGTGGTCGTCCGGGTCGTGGATGAACACCAGGTCGAACCGGTCCAGCCCGGTGCGCCGCAGGCTGTCGTCCAGCGAGCGCAGCACGCCGTCGCGGCTGTAGTCCCGCACCCGGACGTACTGCGTGCGGCCGGGGAAGCCGTCCTCCTCGCCCTGCCCCGGCACCAGGACGCGGCCGACCTTCGTGGAGACGATCGCCTCCCCCGCGGCCCGACCGGGCAGGCCGCGCAGGAAGCGTCCGAGACGCTCCTCCGCCAGGCCGGTCCCGTAGTGCGGCGCGGTGTCGAAGTAGCGGATCCCCGCCTCCCACGCGGCGGCCAGCGCCTGCTCGGCCTGCTGTTCGCTCACCGGCGAGAACAGCCCGCCCAGCGGCGCGGTGCCCAGCCCGTACGGCCCGAGGGAGAGCTTCACGAGCTCACCGGCCTCAGCCGCAGTCCGGACATCCCGCCGTCCACGGCCAGCTCGACCCCGGCCGTGGATCCCGCGCGCGGGCTGGCCAGGTACGCGACGGCGTGGGCGACCTCCTGCGCCGTGACCAGGCGGCCGTGCGGCTGGCGGGCGCACAGCGCCGCGCGTTCGGCCTCCGGGTCGGGGGCGGCGTCCAGCAGCCGGCCGACCCAGGGGGTGTCGACGGTGCCGGGGTTGACGCAGTTGACCCGGATCCCCTCACGGAGATGGTCGGCCGCCATCGCGCGGGTGAGCGCGAGCACCGCCCCCTTGGACGCCGAGTACAGCGCCCGCTGCGGCAGCCCCGCGGTGGCGGCGATCGAGCAGGTGTTGACGATCGCCGCGTGCGGGGAGGTGCGCAGGTGCGGCAGCGCCGCCCGGGTCACCCGGGCGATCCCCACCACGTTCAGGTCGAACACCCGCAGCCATTCGGCGTCGTCGTTGTCGGCCACCGTGCCCTGCGCGCCGATGCCCGCGTTGTTCACCAGCACGTCGATCCGGCCGTACCGCTCGGCCACCGCCGCCACCGCGGCGCGTACGGAGGCGTCGTCGGTGACGTCGCAGACGAACTCGGTGTCCTTGAGGTCCAGAACGGCGACCCGGGCGCCCCGCGCGGCCAGTTCCTCGGCGACGGCCCTGCCGATGCCCGAGGCCCCGCCGGTGACGACCGCCACCAGGCCCTCGAACTCCTCACTCATGCCTGGCCCACCCGCTGGCGCTGGCGGCCGAGGCCGTCGATCTCCAGCTCCACCACGTCGCCCTCCCGCAGGTACGCCTGCGGGCCGCGGCCGAGCGCCACACCGGCCGGAGTGCCGGTGTTCACGACGTCGCCCGGCTCCAGCACCATGAACTGGCTGAGGTACCAGATCACGTGATGCACGCCGAAGATCTGGTTCTTCGTGTTCCCGTTCTGGCGCAGCTCGCCGTTGACCCACAACCGCAGGCCCAGCGCCTGCGGGTCGCCGGTCTCGTCCGCCGTCACCAGCCACGGGCCGAGCGGGTTGAACGTCTCACACGACTTGCCCTTGTCCCACTGACCGCCGCGCTCGTTCTGGAACTCCCGCTCCGACACGTCGTTGGCGATCGCGTACCCGGCGATCACTTCCGCAGCGTCCTCCGGGGAGTCCAGGTAACGGGCCGTACGTCCGAGGATCACCGCCAGCTCGACCTCGTAGTCGGTCTTCACGCTGCGCCGCGGCACCAGCACCTCGTCGTCGGGACCGACGAGTGTGTTGGACGCCTTCATGAACACCACCGGCTCGGCGGGGAGCGCCGCCCCGGTCTCCTCCGCGTGGTCGGAGTAGTTCAGGCCGATGCACACGATCTTCCCCGGCCTGGCGATCGGCGCGCCCACCCGCTCGTACGGCCCGGCCTCGGGCAGCGCGCCCTCCGCCAGGGCGGCCCGCACGCGCTCGACGCCTCCTCCCGCGAGGAACGCGCCGTCGATGTCGGCCGTCAGCGACGACAGGTCGAGCACCCGCCCGTCCGGTCCCATCGCACAAGGCCGCTCCTCACCCGCCGGACCCACTCGCAACAGCTTCACGATCTGCCTTCTCCCGCTGGTGTCACAGGTGCGTATGTTGTGCCGAGCCTGTCAGATTCATCGGGTTGAAGTAAAGCCTCTTATGGGGCATTTGCCGATTCTCTTGACCATCGCCCCCGGTGACCCTACTGTTCGATCCATATTCATCCGACCAATTGGAGTCCGCCCATGCCGGTGATCACTTCCGTGGACGTGATCGACATCAGGTTCCCCACCTCCGCGACACTCGACGGCTCGGACGCGATGAACCCGGACGGCGACTACTCGGCGGCCTACGTGGTGCTGGAGACCGACGGCGATCTGGCCGGGTACGGCCTGACGTTCACCATCGGGCGCGGCAACGACCTGTGCGTGGCCGCGGCCCGGCAGATCGGGGGCCGGCTGGCCGGGCGTGACGTGGACGCGCTGGCGGGCGACCTTGGCGGCCTTTACCGGGAGATCATGTCCGACAGCCAGATGCGCTGGCTCGGCCCGGAGAAGGGCGTGGTGCACCTCGCCGCCGCGGCCGTGCTGAACGCGGCCTGGGACCTTGCCGCACGCCGGGCAGGCGTGCCTCTGTGGCGCCTCATTGCCGACATGCCGCCCGAGGATCTGGTGGCCGCCTGCGACTTCCGCTATCTGTCCGACGTGCTGACCCCCGCGGAGGCCGTCGAGATGCTGGCCGGGCTCGCGCCGACGCGCGGGGAACGGATCGCCGAGCTCGCCGAGCGCGGCTACCCCGCCTACAACACCACCCCGGGCTGGCTCGGCTACGACGACGGCAAACTGCGCCACCTTCTCCGTGCGGCCGTCGCCGACGGCTGGACGCACGTCAAGCTCAAGGTCGGCGCGAACGTCGAGGACGACGTCCGCCGCCTGTCGATCGCCCGGGAGGAGCTCGGCGAGCGCACCCTGATGATCGACGCCAACCAGGTGTGGGACGTGCCCCAGGCCATCGAGTGGGTCAACCGGCTCGCGCCGTACGAGCCGCTGTGGATCGAGGAGCCGACCAGCCCCGACGACGTCCTCGGCCACGCCGCCATCCGCAAGGCCGTCGCCCCCGTCGGCGTCGCCACCGGTGAGCACTGCCACAACCGGGTCATGTTCAAGCAGCTCCTGCAGGCCGGCGCGATCGACTACTGCCAGATCGACTCCTGCCGCCTGGCGTCGGTGAACGAGATCGTCCCCGTGCTGCTGATGGCGGCCAAGTTCGGCGTGCCGGTCTGCCCGCACGCGGGGGGCGTGGGCCTGTGCGAGCTGGTCCAGCACATGTCCGTCGTCGACTACGTCTGCGTGAGCGGCAGCCTGGAGGGCCGGGTCCTCGAGTACGTCGACCACCTGCACGAGCACTTCACCGACCCCGTCCGCATCGAGCGCGGCCACTACCGGCTGCCCGAGGCCCCCGGCTACAGCGCCCGCATGCGTCCCGAGTCGATCGCCGGCTACCGCTACCCCGACGGCCACCATTGGGGAGGCTGAGTGGGCGCCATCGAGACGGCGATCGACACGGTCAAACAGATGATCATCGACGGGAAGCTGCGCCCCGGGCAGAAGCTTCCCGCCGAGAAGGACCTCGCCGACCAGCTCGGCGTCGCCCGCAACACTCTGCGTGAGGCCGTACGCGCGCTGATCGCCATGCGGGTCCTGCAGACACGCCAGGGCGACGGCACCTACGTCACCAGCCTGTCCCCTGGCCTC
>NZ_JBDJAW010000050.1 GCF_039649665.1 Microbispora sp. ZYX-F-249
TGCATCCGGCGCCGGCCGACGCGGACGGCGACGGGCTCGGGGACGGCGAGGGGCTGGGCGAGGGGGACGGGGACGGGCTGGGCGAGGGGGACGGCGACGGGCTGGGGGACGGCGACGACGACGGCGAGGCGCTGGGGCTGGGACTGGGCGAGGACTCGGCGCCGGGCGCCGTGCCCCAGATGAGGCGGCCGTCGTTGCCGTACAGCGTCATGTGGTCGGCGCCCTTGGCCGACCAGTCGTTGGACGGGTCCCACGTCGCGCCGTCGGCGACGCCGATGCGCAGCTGCACCTCGCGGCGGAACTCCGACTGGCCGCCCGGGAAGATGAGCGTCCCGGTGCAGTCGACCTCGGCGTAGTAGATGCGCCCCTCCAGCAGGTGCGGCCCGGTGGGCTGCTTGCACTGCGTGTAGGACGTGCTCACCGTGACCTGGCTCGCCGTGGTCGAGCCGTCGAGCGTGAAGTAGTAGCGGAACTTCGCCTTGTCGAGCACGGTCGCCGGCCAGGCCGACTTGTTGATGACGTACGTCTTGGCCGCCGTCTCCCTGGCCGTGTGGGTGATGGCCGGCTCCAGGGAGAACTCGGGGCCGTCGGGCGTCTCGCGCGGCAGCGTGGCCAGGGGCGTGCCGCCGTACTCGCCGTAGAGGACGGCGAGCGAGCTGGTGATGCCGGAGTTGAAGTCGAGCGCGACCTCGTTCTTCACGTAGTCGCCGCGGCTGTCGGTGTAGGCGTCGGCGCCGTCCGGGCCGCCCACGAGGGCGCCGTACAGGATGTGCCTGCTGACGGCGGGCTCGCCGTCGGGGCCGGCGTTGGTCCAGGAGCCGTGCGCACCGCGGTGGTGCGGGTTGCGCGGCGGGTTGGTCCCGAAGCCGATCATGTAGCTGGAGCGGCGCGGGTTGTCGCCGAGCGCGTAGTCGACCTGGCGCTTGCCGAAGTCGTGGTAGCGCGCGTAGAGCGGGTCGCCGGAGCCGAGGAAGTCGGCGTATCTCATCGCGACGAAGGCCGTGTTGGCGGCCATGCGCAGCGAGGCCCAGTAGAAGATGTAGGCGAGGCCGCCGGGCGTGATCGTGCCCTTCTTGCCCTTGTAACCGACCGTCCAGTAGTCGAGGTAGCGCTGGACGTCGTCCTTGTACTTCTGCTCGCCGGTCAGCTCGGCCATCTGCTCGTAGACGGCGTACTGCTTGTCGTTCCAGCCGAAGCCGAAGTTGAAGACCGGCACCTGGACGCCGTTGCTCCCCGGGTCCTCCTGCGTGCCCATCTTCGGGTAGAACTCACGCGCCCGGGTGAGGTAGCTCGCGGTGCCGGTGGCCCGGTAGAGCCAGACGGAGGCCCAGGCCAGCTCGTCCCAGTACATCTTCGTGGCGCCCTCGACCTGGCCGCCCTCGCCGGTGGAGTTGTAGAAGCCCTGCGCGGCGCTGACGCAGTTCACGTACGCGGTGTCGCGGCCGTTCGTGCCCTTGGTCGTGTCGGCGAACGTGAACAGCTGCTTGGCGTGGGTGAGCAGCGTGTCGGCGTACGCCGGGTCGGTCGGCCGGAAGACGACCGACGAGGCGGCCATCGCGGCGGCGGTCTCGGCGGCGACGTCGGTGCCCGGGCACGACGCGGTGATCTTGTAGACGGGCCGCTTGTGGCCCTTGGCCTCGACGGTCTCCGGCGCGCCCCAGTAGGAGTGGTCCTCGCCGCCGTCGCCGACCTGGACGTACAGGACGTTCGGCTCGGGATGGGCGTGGATGAAGTAGTCGTTCGACTGCCGGAGCGTGCGCAGCAGGTACGGCAACTGGCCCGAGCGCTCGTACGACGCCCGATAGTCCGCGCCGCCCCAGGCCAGGGTGGTGGTCATGGACGCCATCGGAAAGCCGAACTTCACATGGTCGCCGGCGTCGTAGAAGCCGCCGGAAAGGTCCACCCCCGCGGACTTCCCGTCGTTGACGGTCGAGTCGGCCCGCCAGGTCACCCGGTTGCCGGACGGCAGGTGCCCCGACTCCTGTGCCTCGTAGAACAGGAACGACTTCTGCAGCGCCTCGCCGTAGTTGAAGGAGGCGGCCGAGACGGGGGTGGAGGTCGCGGTGACGGCCAGCAGGGCGCCGGCCAGTGCGGTCGCCGTGCTCGCGCTCAGCAGCCGTCGCGGTAGTCGCATCACGTGCCCCTCGGAAGGACGACGGGCCGGCCCCGGGCATGCGGGGCCGCCCCGGAACGGGCGGGACGATCTCGGGAGGGCTCCCGCCCGGATGGTGCGTATGCGAGGTGGCGCGATCCAAGCACGGTCCGGTCACGGACCCCGTACGGCCAGGTCAGAGCGGCCGAGGACACGTCGCGGTGCTGAAACTTTCAGCTCGCCGCCCCGCCGGCGGGGACGACTGCCGGCGGGGCGGCGGCTCGGCCGGCTACGCCTGCACCGGCGCGGGCGAGTACGTCTCGACGTCGTGGTGCCGCATCCGGTGGATCAGCGTGTCCAGCGCCCAGGCGCCGGGCCCGAAGACGGCGATGAGGAAGAACGACCAGCAGAACATGGCCGCCGCCTCGCCGCCGTTCTGCAGCGGGAACAGGTTCTGCGGCGCGTGGACCACGAAGTAGGCGTACGCCATCGAGCCCGAGCAGAGCAGCGCGCTGACACGGGTGAGCAGCCCGGCGAGGACGAGGGTCCCGAACACCAGCTGGATGGCCGCCGCCCACCAGCTCGGCCACGTGCCGAACGGCACGGCCTGGCCGGTTCCGCGGTTGCCGCCCAGCACGCCGAAGATCGTGGCCGCGCCGTGGCAGACGAACAGCAGCCCCGTCACGATGCGGAAGAGCGAGAGGACTGGCCCGCGGATCTGGTCCGATTTCATGTGATCACCTTCTTGTCGTGCCTACCGGGTGGGCCTCGCCGCGTACGCGCGATCGCACTGCGGGCCGGCCCATGGAAACGCGCCGGAAAATAACCCGGCGAAAGAGAAAGGGAAAACCCCGGCCGCCGCCTATCGAGAGTCAGTGGGCAGTAAACCGGCCGTCATTTCCGCCGTCCCGTGGCTCACATTGTCGGCGAATTGGACGTCCGGCGGCGGGGAGCCGCGCGGGAGTGCGCCCAAAGAGGCGGATTCCCTGGTCAAAGCCTGGAACGAGCGGCATCGTCGCTGATGTCGCGGTGTTTCGCCATGGACCACGGTGGCCGCGCCTCGCTTATTCAGCGGCGAATAAGCGGCGGGCGGCGTAGTCCCAAGATTGCTTATAGGGGTACCCCTAGTCAAGAGTTCAAGTAATTCTCCGTCAGGCCGCTGCCACGTGCCGTCGGCGTACGTGTGGTGGCACCCCGGTCACCTGCCGCTTCTTCGGACGGGTGATCCGCCTAATTCCGGAAGGCCGCGTGAAACTTTCTCGCGGATCTCGCTTGGTGATGCGGCTATCGCGGTCCGTCACCATCGCGGACGTGCGCGGGCTACCTCGTCCACAGGCATTCCTGCGCCGTCCGCACGAGTGCCATCAAGCCAGGCGACAGCCGTTCGCCCCGCCACGCGAGCGCGTAGGTCAGGCGGAGGTCGCCCGCGTCCAGGGGGACGAAGGCGACGTCGTCCCTGCGGACGGACGTGACGACGAGGAGCGGAGTGGGCAGCAGGCCGACGCCGGCCGCGACCAGGTCGAGCGCGGCGGCGAAGTCGTCGATCTCGTCGGCCACCACGTGCTGCCGGTGCGGCCCGACGCGGGCGGCCAGCCGTGCCCACACCCCGCCGGGCGGGCGTTCGCGCGGCATCAGCACGCGATGCCGCGCGAGCCGCTCGGGCTGCAGGTGCGGCAGGCCGGCGAGCGGGTCCCCGGCCGGTACGGCCAGGTGACCGACGGGCACGTGGAAACGGGCGACCGTGGTCAGCTCCCGCGGGAAGGGCGCGGCCAGGATGGCCGCGGTCACCTCGCCGGCGGCGAGGGCCGCGACGGCGGCGGCGCGGCCGGCCGGGCGCAGTTCCACCTCCGCCGGAGGATCGTGGCGTGCCATCCGGCGGGCGATCCGCGCCGCGAGCCCGCCGGCGAGCGGGGGATAGGCCAGGCGGACACCGTCGTACTCCGGCGCGGCGAGCCGTCTCGCCTCGGCCGAGAAGGCGGCCGCCGACTCCAGCAGCGCCTCGGCGTACGGCAGCAGCGCCTTGCCTGCGGGTGACAGGTGGACCTCCCGGCTCGTCCGCTCGAACAGGCGGACCCCGAGCGCGCGCTCGAGACGGCCGACGGCCTGGCTCGCGGCGGGCTGGGAGACGCCCAGCTCGGCGGCGGCGCGGGAGAAGCTGAGATGCCGGGCCACGACGGCGAAGCAGCCGATGTCGCGCAGCGGCGGGCCGGAGTCCACGCTCCAGTATGGGGAGATCAGGCGGTCGGGCGCAGACGCAGGTCGCACCCCGTCTGGCGGTAGAACGTCAACTGGTCGTAGTAGACCCGCCCGCTGGCGAACACGCCGTCGTCGCCCATCGTGTAGGCGCCCGCCGCCGGGAGGACCACGCGGCGGCCGGTGCCCGTGATCTCCGTGCCGCCCGGCAGCAGCAGCACGCCGGTGTGGGTGCCGCTGAACGTCCACTCCACGACGATGGTGTCGTCGAGGACGGTTCGTGCGGTGGTCTCGTTGTGCATGTCGGGGAACGCCGTGAAGAGCTGCCGGAAGTACCAGCCGATCTGCTCGTGGCCCTCCATCACCCCGGCGGGCGTGACGAAGACGGCCCTCGCGCCGAAGCAGCGGAGCACCCGCTCCTCGTCCTGGGAGCCGATCGCGTCCGTGAGCGCGTCGAGCAGCGCGCCGATCTCGGTCATCCGCCTCCCCGGTCCCGTCCTGGAACTCCTACCCACGGCGACGGATGACGACGCCGTGGCCCAGGCGGGGGCTCAGGGTTCGGATGGACGCACCGGGGATGTCAGGGCTTGCGCGCGACGCCGCACAGCGCGTCGACCTCGGGCGCCTCGCCGAACTGGCTGGGCTCGGGCCGCCATCGGGACACCGACACCACGCCCGGCTCCAGCAGCGTGAGACCGTCGAAGAAGCGCGCGAACTGCTCGGGCGTCCGCAGCCGGTAGGGGTCGCCGCCCTCGGCGCGGATGCGCTCGGCCTCGTCGGCGGCCTCGGGCGCGACGACCTTCGTGCCGTCCTCGAAGACCAGATGACTGCCGGACGGCAGGGCGTCCATGAGGTGACGCACGATCCCGTACGCCTCGTCGTCGTCGAGCACCTGGCCCATGATCCCCAGCAGCATGAGCGCCACCGGCCGGTCGAAGTCGAGCGTCTTCGACGCGGCCCGCAGGATCTTGTCCGGTTCGCGTACGTCGGCCTCGATGTAGTCGGTCACGCCGGGCGGGCTGCTGGTCAGCAGGGCGTTGGCGTGCACCAGCACCAGGGGGTCGTTGTCGACGTACACGATCCGCGACTCCGGCGCCACCCGCTGGGCCACCTGGTGGGTGTTGTCGGCGGTCGGCAGGCCGGTGCCGATGTCGAGGAACTGCCGGATGCCGGCCTCTCCCGCCAGGTGCCGTACGGCACGGCCGAGAAAGCCCCGCGACTGCCGCGCGATGTCCACGATGCCGGGGTACGCCTGCCGGATCTGCTGGCCGAGCTCGCGGTCGACGGTGAAGTGGTCCTTGCCGCCCAGGAAGTAGTTCCAGATGCGTGCCGAGTGGGGCACGCTCGTGTCGAGCTTGGGGCGGTGCTCCTCGCCGGAACCGTCCGCCGGTACTTCGCTCACCGGTCCTCCTGCCGTCAAGTGATCACCCCACACCTTAGATAATCGGGCGTCCGCCGCGAAAGCCGTACGGACGGGGGCTTGAGTCTCCAGCCGCTGGACGGTCCACACTCGGGGTCATGGACGACGACGAGGAGCTGTTCACCATCGGACGGCTCTCGCGCCGCACCGGGCTGCCGGTGCGCACGATCCGGTACTGGTCGGACATCGGCGCGCTGCCGCCGGCCGGGCGGAGCGAGGGAGGCTACCGGCTCTACGACGCGGGCGCCGTGGCCCGGCTGGAGCTCGTCAAGACGCTGCGCGAGCTCGGCCTCGGCCTCGGCGACGTACGCCGGGTGCTGGAGCGGAGGGCCACCCTGGCCGAGGTCGCCGCCGTCCACGTCAGCGCACTGGACGCGCAGATCCGCACCCTGCGGCTGCGGCGCGCGGTGCTCGGCGCCGTCGCGAGGCGGCGGTCCGATGCGGAGGAGATGAAACGGTTGAACGACCTGGCACGGCTGTCCGCCGAGGAACGGCGGCGAATCATCGAGGACTTCGTGGACGAGGTCTTCGGCGGCCTGGACGCCGATCCCGAGTTGCGGCGCAGGCTGCGGCACACCCAGATCGACCTGCCGGACGACCCCACGCCCGAGCAGGTGGACGCCTGGGTGGAGCTCGCCGGGCTCGTACGCGACCCGGACTTCCGGCGGCGCATGCGCGACGTGGTGGAGCAGAACACCCGCGGCCGGGCGGGACAGGAGCCGGGGGCCTTCATGTGGTTCGCCAAGAAGGTCGCCTGGGTCGCCGGGGAGGCGCGCGAGCAGGGCGTGCGCCCGGAGTCGCCCGAAGCCGCCGAGTTCGTCGCCCGCCTGCTCGGCGACATGGACGCCGCCGGCCGGGCGGCCGTCAGGGAGCGCCTGGAGGCCGGCCTGTTCGCCGAGGCCGAGCGCTACCGGCATCTCATGGCCGTGATCAACGGCCGGGAGCCCAAGCCGTCCCACGCGGACGACTTCGCCTGGCTCCTCGAGGCCCTCCGCGCCCACCCCTGAGCAGGAGAGCCGGACGCCATCCGGGCCGGCGGTGAGAGCCGGTCCCGCGAGGCGGCGACGTGATGCGCGTGCCGCCACGCTTCGGTTCCGGCCGAATTGTCCGCGGGCGACGATGAGGTATGTCGTCGGCGAGAACTCCTTCCGTTCCCGGCCGGGGCGCCCCGCCCCGGGGACGCCGGACGGTCCTCGTCGTGATGTGCGCGGGCATGTTCCTCGTGCAACTCGACGTGACCGTCGTCAACGTCGCCCTGCCGCACATCGGCGCGGACCTCCGCACGGGCCTGCCGGGTATGCAGTGGGTCGTCGACTCCTACACGGTCGTGCTGGCCGCGTGCCTGCTCGCGGCCGGCGTCGTGGGGGACCGGATCGGACACCGTGCCGTCGCCGTCGCGGGGCTCGCCCTCTTCGGCGCCGCCTCCCTGCTGTGCGGTCTCGCCCCCGGGATCGGCACGCTGGTCGCGGCCCGCGCCCTGCAGGGCTTCGCCGCCGCGCTGCTGCTGCCCAGCACCCTCGCCGTGGTCACCGCGACGTTTCCGGACCGCGCGGAACAGGCCCGCGCCCTCGGCATCTGGGCGGGGGTGTCCGCGCTGGCGCTGCCCTGCGGCCCGGTGCTCGGCGGCCTGCTCGTCACCCTCGCCGGCTGGCGCTCGGTCTTCCTCGTCAACCTGCCCGTCGTCGTGGCCGCCATCGTGCTCACCCTTCGCCGTGTCCGCGGGGACGAGCCCTCGTCCGGCCGGCGGCTGGACGTCCCCGGGGTGCTCGCCGCGGCCGTCGTTTTGCTGACCCTCACCTACTGCGCCATCGCGTACGGCCACTCGGGAGTGTCGGCCCGGACGGCGGGAGCCGCCATGGTCGCCGTGCTCGCCGCGGCCGCCCTGGCCCGATGGGAACGCCGGGCTCCCGAGCCCCTCTTCCCGCCGTCCGTCGTCGGCGACTCCCGCTTCGTCGGGGCCAACGCCGTCGCCGCGCTGATGAACTTCGTGGGGATCGGCGTCGTCTTCGTCGTCACCCTGTATCTCCAGGGCGTCCGCCACTACGACGCCCTGTCCGCCGGTGTCATGCTGCTGCCGCTGTTCGCCCCTCTCGCGCTGTGCGCGCCGTTCACCGGACGGCTCGCCGCCCGCTCCGGACCCCGGCTCCCGATGCTGGGCGGGCTGCTGCTCGGCGCGTCCGGCGCCGCCTGCCTGACG
Organism: Microbispora sp. ZYX-F-249; assembly: GCF_039649665.1. Lineage (NCBI taxonomy): Bacteria > Bacillati > Actinomycetota > Actinomycetes > Streptosporangiales > Streptosporangiaceae > Microbispora > Microbispora maris. Next base: position 7,903 of record NZ_JBDJAW010000050.1, read on the forward strand.
CTGGTCACCCCGGCGGGCCCCTACGCGGCGCTCCTCCCCGCGCTCCTCGGGCTCGGCCTGGGCATGGGCCTGCTCACCGCGTCCGTGGTCGCGGCGGCGCTGCGCGCGGGACCGCCGTCCCGCCCCGGCCTGTCCTCCGGCGTCAACAACACCGCACGGCAGGCGGCGGGCGCCCTCGGGGTCGCCGTCCTCGGCGCCGTCGCGGGGGATCCCGCCGACGCCGAGAGGTTCACCTCGGGCCTGCGATGGGCCGGCGTCCTTTCGGCCCTGCTGTGGATCGCCGCGATCGTCATCACCCTCCGTACGGTGCCGGGCCGCCGGGACCGGGACGCCCCTGCCGGGCGCCGGTGAGTCGCGCCGGCAGGCCGATCCGCTCGCGTACGGCCTTCCGGAAGTCCCGGCGCGTGCGGTGGCCGAGGTCCCCAGGCCGCACGCGGCCCGCCGCCATCGCGATCTCCCGCTGGACGCGGGCTTCGCGGCGCCCGGCGCCCGTGAGCGGGCGTTCCGATGAGCCCATTCGGTCAGGACATGGAGATGACCTGCCCGGTGATGTGACGGGCCTGGTGCGAGGCCAGGAAGACGATCACCTCGGCCACCTCCTCCGGCGTGCCGACGTGCCCCAGCGGGCCGGCCGCGCGGACGGCCTTCTCGACCGCCGGGGTGACCCAGCCGGTGTCGGTGGCGGGCGGGCGGAGCATGTTCGCCGTGATCCCGTAGCGGCCGAGTTCGGCGGCGGCCGACATGGTGTAGTTCTCCTGCGCCGCCTTGGCCGCGCCGTAGGACACCTCCTCGGGGAACCCCGCAGGCCCGCCGGAGGTGAGCCCGATGATCCGCCCCCAGGTGGCGCCGCGCCGCACATGGCGACGGGCGAACTCCGCGATCAGCAGGGCCGGTGCGCGCACGTCCACGGCGAACTGCCGGTCGTGAGAGTCGGCGTCCACCGGACGCAGCGCCCGCCCGAAGCGGTCCCGCGCGTCGGGAAGGAAGGTGTCGGCCAGCCAGCCGCTGGCATTGTTGACCAGGATCTCCACCGGTCCGAAGGCCGCCTCCGCCCGGTCGAACAGCCCGCCGACCGCGTGGGCGCGCGTGAGGTCGGCCTCCACCTGTTCGGCCTGGCCGCCCTCCCGCCGGATCCGGGTCACGACCTCCTGGGCGTCCCGCGCCCGCAGCCTGCCGTACGCCTCGGGGAAGGCCGGATCATCGGCGTGCTCGGCAGGATCGAGGCGCTTGTAGGTGAGGAGGACCGCCGCCCCGCAGGTGGCGAGGGCGACCGCGGTGGCCGCGCCGATGCCCTGGTTGGCCCCGGTGACCAGCGCCACCCGGCCCGTCAGTCGAGGATTGATCACCGCCAGGAGTCTGGCACTCGCCGAGCTACTCGGGCCACGGATTTTCTCCGGGTGGTCGCCTGCGACGGGACCCCGGCAGGAATGTCGGTGGCCGCGGCTACGGTTCGCCCGTGACGATGTTCGATCTCTCACGACCGGCGGCGGCGGCGGGGGCCGTCCGTTTCGAGGAAGGCTTCTGATGGTCACGGTCGAAGACGTGCGACGAGTCGCGCTGGCGCTGCCCCGCACCGAGGAGGCGCTGGTGCGCGACCATGTGAAATTCCGGATCAGGGGCATCGTGTACGCCTCCGTCTCGCCGGACGAGACCCTGATGGGCTTCGCGTTCCCCAAGGAGGAGCGGGCGGCCCTCGTGGCCTCCGAGCCGGACAAGTTCCTCATGCCTCTGCCCTCGGACGAGCGCTACCAGTGGGTCCGGGTCAGGATGGCGGCCATCGACGAGGCCGAGATGCGGGAGCTCGTCGTCGACGCCTGGCGCATGGTGGTCCCCAAAAGGGTCGCGGCGGCGTACGACGCGAGCTGACCGCTCGTCGAACTCCTCGCTCCTCTCCTTGACAGCCGGGGATCGCCGCCCTTGTTCAGGAGGCCGTTCTCTGGGCGTCACGAAGTTTGGGCACCGCCAATTCCGCCGCCCGCCTGCTGAGCCCGGGGTCGAAGGTCGCGAAGAAACCGTCGCTCACGAGCAGTGTGACGGTGTTTCCGGCTCCGATCAGCACGAGGTCCGTCGCGTAGATCGGCTCCGGGTTCATCTCGGGAATCACCTTGCTGTATCTGATCCCGTACGCCCAGCTTCCCACTCTGCCGACGGAGAGCCTGGTGATACCCACCTTGGCGGTACGGGTATTCGCCTTGACCCCGGCGCAGTCGCGGACCATGACCATGCCCGCCTTCTTCCAGGAGGACACGGCGGAGGAGGTGCCGCTGAGCGCGAACTGCCTGATCCCCGCCGGGTCGCCCTCCTTGTCGATGAAGACCGCCGCCTTGCTTCTCAGGAGCGGTTTCAGCGCACCGACCGCCTTCGCGCACTTCTTCGTGTGGGCCTGGTCGGCCTTCAGCGTCTCGCGATTGCGTTTGGTGTTGGGGGTGTAGTCGTCGCCGAAATCCTCGGGGGTCAGCAGTGCCGCGCGCAACTGGGCGGGTGTCAGGGGCTTGCCGGATCCGGCGGCCGTCGCGGGAACGGCGGAGGCCAGCAGGACGGAGGCGGCGAGACCGCCCAAGATCGCAGATCGCATGGGACGGGATACTAGAACTTTCCGGAGAAACCCACCCCCTCCTCGGCGCACATCGTCGCGATCGAGCGGGCCCGCCGTCAGGAGTTCCGCGCCGCCTCAGGCGCGGGCGCCGCCGTCGACGCACAGGACCGTGCCGGTCACGAAGGAGGAGCGGTCGCTCAGCAACCAGGCGGCGGCCTCGGCGATCTCCGCCGGGTCGGCCCCGCGGCGCAGCGGTGTCTGCGCGATCAGCTGCTCCTGGAGACCGGGGGATTCCGCCTCCCAGGAGCGGATCATGTCGGTGAGCGTGTTGCCGGGGGCGATCGCGTTGACGCGGATGCCTTCGGGGCCGTAGGTGACGGCGGCCGACTCGGTGAGGCTGTTGACCGCCCGCTTCATCGCACCGTAGGCCGGCAGCTCGGGGTTGCCCCGCAGGCTGCCGACGGACGAGTTGTTGACGATGGCGCCCGTGCCGGCGGTGGCCCGGATCGCCTCCACCTCGGCGACCATGGACTGCCAGACGCCCTTGAGGTTCACGGCGTAGATGTCGTCGAAGTCGGCCTCCGGCATCCGGTCCATCGGGCCGGGCCGCTGGATCGCCGCCCCGTTGTTGAAGGCGACGTCGAGCCGGCCGTACAGGTCCACGGCGCGGCTCACGGCGGCGCGCACGCTCGCCGCGTCGGCCAGGTCGCACACGACGTGGTCCGCGGTGCCGCCCGCCGCCCGGATCTCCTCGGTCACCGCCTTCAGCTGGGCCTCGGTCCGGGCCGCGAGCAGCACCCGGGCGCCCTCCCGGGCGAACAGCCGCGCCGCCGCGGCTCCGATACCGCGTCCGGCGCCGCTGACGAAGGCGACCTTGCCGGCCAGCAGGCCCGCGGCGGGTGTGAGCGTCTCGGTGATCGGTGTGTTGTCCATGGCACTCAGCCTTCGCCGGTGGGCGTGGCGTATCCAGGCACCGGCGGTACCTGGATCGCCGGCGCGTCCCGGTCACACTGGAGGTATGGACCGACGAGAACTGGCCGGATTCCTGCGCAGCAGGCGCGAGCGGATCACCCCCGCCGACGTGGGACTGCCCGCGGGGCCGCGGCGCCGCACTCCGGGGCTGCGCCGTGAGGAGGTGGCGCAGCTGGCGTTCATCTCGGCCGAGTACTACACCCGGCTGGAGCAGGCTCGTGGCCCGCGCCCCTCGCGCGAGGTGCTGGCCGGGCTGGCCCGGGCCCTGCGCCTGTCGGACGCCGAGCGCGCCCACCTCCACCACCTCGCCGGCGCCCCGCCCGCCCCGCCGCCGGGGCCCCCGCGCGAGGTGCGGCAGAGCATCCTGGACCTGCTGGGGAGGCTGCCGCAGACCGCCGCGTTCGTGACGTCCGCGACGCTCGAGGTGCTCGCCTGGAACGACCTGGCGGCCGCTCTCATGGAGGACTTCTCCGCCCTGCCGCGGCGCGACCGCAACCTGGTGCGCCGCGTGTTCCTCGGACCACACCGCGAGGGACGGCGGTTGTACGGGGTCTCCGACGCGGAGGAATTCGCCCGCCACGCGGCCCGGCGCCTGCGTGCCGCCGCCGCCCGCTACCCCGACGCGCCCGAGGTGACCGAGCTGGTGGACGAGCTCCTCGCGAAGAGCGTGGAGTTCGCACGGCTGTGGGGATCCCACGACGTGGGGAGCGGGCCCACCCTGTGCAAGACCTTCCGGCACCCGATGGTCGGCCCGGTCACCGTCAACTGCGACGTCCTCGACATCACCGACCGCGACCAGCAGGTGGTGATCTACACCGCCGTCCCCGGTTCGCCGTCCGAGGAGGCGCTGCGGCTGCTGTCGGTCATCGGCACCCAGCGCATGGACGCCCCCCGCTGAGTCACATCCGGCCCCGCGGCTCGGTGATAAGCGCGGGCCCTTCTCATCCGGGAAGGAAGAGCGTGCAGGGCCGCACAGGGCACTTGCAGGCGCGCGTAACCGCTGTAGCCTTCAGCAGGCGAGGTGAAGGCCATGGGGTTACCCGACGGTGAAGTGGTCGAATGGCGGCGTTCCACCCTGAGAACGCTGCTGATGCTGTTTCTCTGCGCTGTCATGATCGCCGGGAGTGCGGCCATCGCGTTCGACTGGTTGAGCACCGGATGGGGCGTACTCGCGACGATGACCGGGTGGCTGGGGATGGTCCTGTTCTCGATCGCCGGCCTCGGATGGGTTTGGCAGTTCGTGCGCAGAGATCCGGTCGTCATCCAGGTCGGTCCTCTGGGTTTCCACGATCGGCGCGTGTCGGGGGAGCCGATCCCCTGGGACGACATCGATGCGGTCGCCACCCGCACGAACCAGCGGCAGCGGTTTCTGATCCTTCAGATGCCGCCAGAGGTTTGGCGGCGTCACCTGCACTCGCGCCCGTTCGCGTTCCTGGCGCGGGCGACCGCGATGTCGTACGGAGGCGTCGGCGTCAGCGCGAACGGGCTGGATCGTTCGTTCGACGAGCTTGTGGCGGTCGTGCGGAAATGGCACCGTGCAGCGCATCCCGGCTCGACCGATTCGTAGCGCTCGGCAACAGGCGCCGAGTTGTCCGTCGCCTGGCTCGGGCGGACGCCGAACAGACGTCAGCGATCTTCGGACTCGTGTCGACCCTCAGCCGCTCGGTCTGCGCGGGTGCGGAAGAGCCTGCCGCCGCCTTCTGCCTGATGTCTGATGGATCTCGGTCGGAGCTGTTCGGCGAACACGCTGGAGACGATTTCCGCATCGGACTCCTCGACCGCGAGTTCCACCGCACTCAGTTCGGGATGCTCGCATTCGAGAACGGCGCGCAACCGAAGGGGCTCGCTCCACTTCCAGCGCTCGAATGGGGTAACAGGGCGACGCCCCTTCGCGATCATGCCGGTGAGGTCCGTGGTCGCCTTTCGCCGGCCGTTCAACCTGCCGGTATAGGTAAGACGGCCAGATTCGAGATCCAGCACGCCGTGATGCCACGCTCCCCAGGTAGTGCCCTGACGTACGCGCAGCGCACCCATCATCCTGATCCGCCCGCTGGGGAGACCCAGGCGCTGTGCCGCACGGAACGCCGCACGACGTTGCCGTGCCCTGCGCGCCCCGACGCAGGCCGCGAACATCGTGAGGAATGGAAGGGCCGATTGAGCGATGACTGTGATCGAGTGCCACATCTGCATGGATCCCCACACATAGAACACCGATAGCCGGAACCCGCCCCGGGCTGAGGGCCTGCCTCCTTTTCTGCCGCCGTGAGTGGCGCGTGGTCATGACGGTACCGGCTCGGCCCCGGTTTCCCGGTTCCTGTTCCCCGGTTCCTGTTTCCCGGGCCCAGCGTATCCCGCCGTTTATGGACGGCCACGGTTCAGCAGGGTGACGGCGAGCTGATCCATAAGCAGCGCCAATAGATACGGCCCGGACGACTCGGGCGCGGAGAGGATGCGGAGCGTCCTGTCTGACGAACGAGGAGTCGTGATGACGTCGTCTTTTCCCGCGTCGACCGTGCTGGGGTATCCGAGGATCGGCCCGGATCGGGAGTTGAAGCGGGCGCTGGAGTCGTACTGGGAGGGGCGCACGAGCCGGGAAGATCTGGAGAGCACGGCGCGGCGTTTGCGGGAGGACACCTGGCGGCGGCTCGCCGCACTGGGCCTGGAGGGACTGCCGTCGAACACGTTCTCCTACTACGACCAGGTCCTCGACACGGCGGTGCTGCTGGGCGCGGTGCCCGCGCGTTACCGGCAGGACGACGACCTGGCGACCTATTTCGCGATGGCCCGTGGCGCCGAGGGAAGCCCCCCGCTGCGCATGACCAAGTGGTTCGACACCAACTACCACTACATCGTCCCGGAGATCGGCCCGGAGACGGTCTTCTCCCTCGACGCGGGCAAGCCGCTGGCCGAGGTGCGCGAGGCACGCGCGCTGGGGCTGGAGACCCGGCCGGTCGTGGTCGGGCCGGTGACGTTCCTGCTGCTCGCGCAGGCCGCGCCCGCCAGCCCCGGCGGGTTCGCCCCGCTCGACCGGCTGGACGACGTCGTCGAGGTGTACGCGCGGCTGCTCGCCGAACTGGCCGCGGAGGGCGTGGCCTGGGTGCAGCTCGACGAACCCGCCCTGGTCGCCGACCGCACCCCCGCCGAGCTGGCCGCCGTCGAGGCGGCGTACGGCCGGCTGGGGAGGCTGGAGAACCGGCCCGCACTGCTGGTCGCCTCCTACTTCGGGGATCTCGGCGACGCGCTGCCGGTGCTGGCCGCGACGCCGGTCGAGGCCGTCGCCCTTGACCTCGTCCGGGGCACGGCCAACGGCGCGGACGCGCTGGCCGGCAAGACGGTCGTCGCCGGTGTGGTGTCGGGCCGCGACGTGTGGCGCACCGGCCGGGACCGGGCGCTGGCCACGCTGCTCGCCGTGCGGGAGCGCGCCGGCCGGGTGGCGGTGGGCACGTCGTGCTCGCTGCTGCACGTGCCGTACGACGTGGAGCGGGAGACCGGTCTCGATCCCGCGCTGCGGGAGCGGCTGGCGTTCGCCGAGCAGAAGGTCGCCGAGGTGGTCGAGCTGGCGGGCCTGCTCGCGGCCGCCCCCGTTGGTCATGCGCCCGGCCGTCATGTGCCCGGACAGCCAGAGGTCCAGGGCCGTGCGCACGCGTCCGGAGACCGGACCGCGAAGGGCCGTGCCCCCTACCCCGTACGGGCGGCGGCGCAGGCCGAGCACCTCAAGCTGCCGCTTCTCCCGGTCACCACGATCGGCTCGTTCCCCCAGACGGGCGAACTGCGCCGGGCCCGGGCCGCGCTGGCGGCCGGGGAGATCGCCGAGGCGGCGTACGAGGGCGTGGTCCGCGCGGAGATCGAGCGGGTGATCGCCCTGCAGGAGCGGCTCGGGCTGGACGTCCTCGTGCACGGCGAGCCCGAGCGCAACGACATGGTGCAGTATTTCGCCGAGCACCTCGACGGCTTCGCCGTCACCCGGCACGGCTGGGTCCAGTCGTACGGCTCGCGCTGCACCCGCCCGCCCATCCTGCACGGCGACGTACGGCGGCCCGAACCGATCACCGTCCGCTGGGCGCGGTACGCGCAATCCCTCACGAGCAAGCCGGTCAAGGGCATGCTCACCGGCCCGGTGACCATCGTGGCGTGGTCGTTCGTCCGCGACGACCTGCCGCTGCGCGAGGTGGTGTTCCAGGTGGCCGACGCCGTGCGGGAGGAGGTGGGCGACCTCGAGGAGGCGGGCATCCGCGTCATCCAGGTCGACGAGCCGGCCCTGCGGGAACTGGTGCCGCTGCGGCGTGCCGAGCAGGACGCCTACCTGGAGTGGGCCGTCGCGGCCTACCGATGGGCCACCTCGGGCGCGAGTGAGCGCACGCAGATCCACACGCACCTGTGCTACTCCGACGCCGACCAGATCCTCGCCGCGATCGACGGCCTCGACGCCGACGTCACGAGCATCGAGTCGGCCCGCTCGCGGGGGCGGCTGCTCGGCGCGGTCGGCGACTTCTCGCGGGGGCTCGGTCCGGGGGTGTACGACATCCACTCGCCGCGCGTCCCGGATGCCGACGAGGTGGAGGGCCTGCTCACGGAGGCGCTGCGGGCGGTGCCGGCCGAGCGGCTCTGGGTGAACCCCGACTGCGGGCTGAAGACCCGCTCCTACGAGCAGGTCGAGGCCGCGCTCGCAGGCGTCGTCGAAGCGGCGGCCCGCCTGCGTGCGCGGCACGCCCTGAGCACGCTCAGCGGGGTCTGACGGAACCCCGGGCGACCACCAGGCCGGATTCGTAGGCGAACACGACGAGCTGGGCGCGGTCCCGCGCGCCCAGCTTCGTCATCGCCCTGCTGACGTGGGTCTTGGCGGTGAACGGGCTGATCACCATGTGGGCGGCGATCTCCTCGTTGGTCAGGCCGCGCGCGACCAGGGCGACGACCTCCCGTTCGCGGTTCGTGAGTTCCTCCAGCGCGGCCGTCGGCACGGCGTCCGGCGGGCGGGAGACGTACTCGCTGATCAGCGTCCGGGTGACGGCCGGGGACAGCAGGGCGTCGCCGCGCGCCGCGACCCTGATCGCCTGGAGGAGCTCCACGGGTTCGGTGTCCTTGAGCAGGAACCCGCTCGCGCCCGCCCGCAGCGCGTCGAAGACGTACCGGTCGAGCCCGTAGTTGGTCAGCATCACCACCCGCGTCGCGGCCAGGCGGGGGTCGGCGGCGATGCGGCGCGTCGTCTCGATGCCGTCCATGACGGGCATCTGGATGTCCACGAGCGCGACGTCGGGCACGTGCCGCTCGGCGAGCGCCAGGCCCTGGCCGCCGTCGCCCGCCTCGCCGACCACCTCGATGCCCTCCTCGGCGTCGAGCAGCGCCCGGAACCCGGCCCGGATGAGCGCCTGGTCGTCCACGAGCAGCACCCTGATCACGCCACACCCTCCTCGACGCGCGACCCGCGGGTGACGCCGGTGAGCGGCAGCTCGGCGTGGACCGTGAAGCCGCCGTCCGGTCCCGGACCGGCCTCGAGCCGCCCGCCGAGCGCGGACACCCGCTCCCGCATCCCGGTGAGGCCCACGCCCGTGCGCGCCGCTCCGGGCCGCTCGGCACCGGACAGCCCGCCGGACGGTCCGCCGGGCACGCCCCGGCCGTCGTCCTCGACGCGTACGACGAGGGCGCCGGGCCGGTAGCCGACGTGCACCGACGCCGAGGCGGGGCCCGCGTGCCGCGCCACGTTGGTGAGCGCCTCCTGCACGATCCGGTAGGCGGCCAGGTCGACCTCGGGCGGCAGTGCGCGGGGTGTGCCGGTGACCGCCAGCGTCGCCGGCACGCCCGCCGACCGCGCCCGCTCGACCAGCTCGCCGATCCGGTCGGTCCTGGCCGTGCCGGGGGCGTCGTCGGCGCCGGGTTCGCGCAGCACCTCCAGCGTCGCGCGCAGCTCCCGCATGGCGTCGGCGCTCGCGTCCTGGATGGCCAGCAGCGCGGGCGGCACGTCCTCTCCCCGCTTGCGCGCCAGATGGGCGGCCACCCCGGCCTGCACCTTGATGATGGAAATGCTGTGGGTGAGCGAGTCGTGCAGCTCCCTGGCGATGCGCAGCCGCTCCTCGCCCGCCCGGCGCAGCGCGGCCTCCTCACGGGTGCGCTCCGCCTCGATGGCGCGCTGCTCCGCCTGGCGCAGGTAGGCCCGGCGCTGCCGTGAGACGATTCCCGCCACGTTGGCGGCGACGAACCAGCCGAGCAGCAGGCCGACCCGGTCCACCACCTCGCGCGGGGTCCGCGTGCCGAGGTCCGACAGCTCCACGAGCAGGACACCGGTGAGGTAGACCGCGCTCGCCGACGCCGCCCACACCCGCCGGCCGGCGTTCGCGGCGGAGAAGACGGTGATCATCACGGGGAAGGCGGTCGCGGTCTCGGGGGGCACCCGCAGGGCGTGGGCCAGCATGCAGGCCGCCGAGACGACGAGCGCGGTCACCGGCGCCGTCCGCCGTACGGCCAGGGCGGCGGACCCGCCCACCAGGAGCAGGTAGCCCATCACCCCCACCCGCGCCGGGCCGCTCGGCGCGCCGGGCAGCAGGGTCGCGCCCGCGAGCAGCGCCGCCACGACGCCCGCGAGCGCGGCGTCCGCGGCGTAGGTCCGGGGGAGGCGCGCGGCGCCCGTCCTGCCGTCCGGCGCAGCCGGGGCGGCCGCATCGATGTCGGGGGACGCCTTCGGATCCGGGTCCGATGGGCTGGGGAAGGCCTGCCGATCGCGATCGCCGTCCATGTGCGAAGCGTAAACCGTGACCGACCAGCGCCGCCTCCTCCCGGCGGACCGATCCCGCACTACTCCCGCCGGAGTACGGCGGACGCCTCCCGCCGTGCCGGGGAGCGGCATGGAACGCCTTCCGCCGTACGACGACCGGGACGGCGGCGACCGGCAGGATCGGGCCGCATGACAGCACGACCGATGGGGAGGCCAGGATGCCCACGCCGTACCGCTATGTGACGCCGGTGCCCAGGAAGGCGGCGACCGGCAGGGTGGCCGAGGTCTACGACCAGCTCGCCCGGGATTTCGGCATGGCCCGCATGCCGCTGTTCATGACGCTGTCCCCGGCTCCGGACGTGCTGGCGTCCACCTGGGCCGTGCTGCGCGAGTCGCTGCTCGCCGGGCAGGCCCCGAGGGCGGCCAAGGAGGTCGTCGCCGCCGGGGTCTCGCTCGCCAACAAGTGCCCGTTCTGCGTGGACGCGCACACCGTGCTCCTGCACGCGACCGGCGAGCACCGGCTCGCCGAGACCGTGGCGCGGGGAGAGACGCCGTCCGACCCGGAGCACGCGCGGCTGTTCGCCTGGGCCACCGGCACGGCGACGGCCGGGCAGGCGCCGCCGTGCCCGCCAGAGCAGGCCGCCGAGCACGTCGGCACGGCCCTCGCCTTCCACTTCATCAACCGGATGGTGTCGTCGCTGCTGACCGGCGATCTCCTGCCCGCCGGCCTGCAGCGGTCCCGGCTCGTCCGCGGCCTGGGCGGCAGGGCCCTGGCCAGGACGGTACGCCGCAGGCTGCCGCGGGGCGAGGCGCTGCCCCTGCTGCGGGGGCTGCCGTCGGGCAGGGTCCCGGCATGGGGGGCGGGCACGCCGGTGGGGACGGCGTTCGCCGCGCTGCACGCCACGGCGGGGGAGGGGGCCTCGCTCCTGGGCGGCACGGCCAGGGAGGCGGTCGTGGAGGCCGTCGCGGCCTGGGACGGTGCGCACCCTGCTCTGTCGGGCGGGCCGCTGTCCGGGGGGCCGTCCGGTGCGCTGGCGGAGGTCGCGCCGGCGGAGCGGCCGGCGGCCCGGCTCGCGTTGCTGGCCGCCCTCGCGCCGTACCGGGTGACCGACGCCGACGTCGCCGCCTGGCGGGAGGCCGGGGGCCGGTCCGACGCCGACCTCGTGCGGCTGCTGGCGCTGGGGGCGGTCATCGCCGTGTGGCGGATCGAGGCCGCCCTCGCCGTGGCGACCCCCTGACGGGGCACGGGTCTCAGGAGGCGGAGGCGCAGACCACCCGGCGGTACCTGCCCGGTGAGATGCCGTGCTCGCGTTTGAACGCGTTGCCGAACGCGAACTCCGAGCCGTACCCGACGCGCCTGGCCACTTCCGCCACCGAGACGTCCGTCTCCTGCAGCAGGCGGGCCGCGGTGGACAGCCGCCACCAGGTGAGATAGGTCAGGGGCGGCTTGCCGACCAGCTCGGTGAAGCGCCGGGAGAAGGCGGCGCGGGACAGGCCGGCCCGCTCCCCGAGCGACTGGACCGTCCAGGGGTGGGCGGGGTCGCGGTGTATGGCGTCGAGGGCGGTGCTGACGGCCGGATCGGCGAGGGCGGCGGCCCAGCCCGAGTGGGCGCAGTGCTCTCCCTCGGCCTCGAACCAGGCCCGCAGGATGTAGAGCTGAAGAACGTCGAGCAGGGACGAGACCACGGTGTCGGCGCCGAGACGGGGGGCCTCGATCTCCCGGGCGAGCAGGTCCACGGCGGCCCGAAGCTCGGGGTTGCGGCCGAGCCGGGCGGGCAGGTGGATCACGTCCGGCAGCGACCGCAGGCTCGGATGGCTCCTGGCCGGGTCGAGCCGGTAACCGCAGCGGAGCATGACCGTCTCGGCCCCGGCGCCGCCGAGGGCGGTATTGATCAGGCTCGTGTCCCGGTAGAAGTCGCAGACGGGCTCGGCCAGGGGAGTCGCAGGGCTGTCGGCCAGGCCGTACCCGCCTCCGTGGGGGAGGAACACCACGTCGCCCACGCTCAGCGCGACGGGCTCGCCCTCGGACGGGAGGAACCAGCAGGACCCGCGCAGGACCACCTGGAACATCGCGGAGCCGGGCTCCGCCGGAAAGCGCTGCCCCCAGGGAGCCCGCCAGGAGATCCGCGCGGAGCGGGGCCGGCCCGTACGCATGATGGCGATGACGTCACTCAGCACATCCACAAGGTGAGTCTAGGCGGCGAGACGCTTGCGTATGAATTTTATATTCGTACGCATAGGTCATCTCTCCGCTGCTTCCTAGAGTCGTACGCGTCAGATGCCGCGGGCCCCGGCGCCGAATGCCCCTCTCAGGGAAAGAGACCACCCCATGATCAAAGTAGGTGTCATCGTCGGCAGCACCCGCCCGGGCCGCAACGGGGAGGCCGTCGCGCGCTGGGTCCACGACCTGGCGGTCAAGCGCGGCGACGCCGACTACGAACTGGTCGACCTCGAGGACTACGCGCTGCCGCACCTGGACGAGCCGCTGCCCGCGGCGGCCGGCCAGTACGAGCATGACCACACCAGAAGATGGTCGCAGGCGATCGCCGCCCTCGACGCGTTCGTCTTCGTGACCCCCGAGTACAACCGCTCGACCTCGGGCGTGCTCAAGACCGCGATCGACTTCCTGTACGCGGAGTGGGCGAACAAGGCCGCCGGTTTCGTCGGCTACGGCGTGAACGGCGGCGCACGGGCCGTCGAGCACCTGCGCCAGATTCTCGGCACGGTCAGCGTGGCGGCCGTGGCTCCGCAGGTCGCGCTCTCCATCCACGACGACTTCGAGAACTACTCGGCGTTCCGGCCCGCAGCCCACCACGAGGACGCCGTGCGGCGCATGCTCGACGAGGTCGTCTCCTGGGCCGGGGCCCTGCGCACGATCAGAGCGTGACCGGAGGGGAGGTCAGACCTCCAGCTCGCCGGACCAGATGGTCACCGCCTGCCCGGCGAGCTCGACCCGGTCGCCGCGCAGGGTCGTGCGCACGGTCCCGCCGCGCTGCGATAGCTGTTCTCCGACGAGCGTGTCCCGGCCGAGCCTGCCCGACCAGTACGGCGCGAGCACGCAGTGGGCCGAGCCGGTGACCGGGTCCTCCGGCACGCCCACCCGAGGGGCGAAGAACCGGGAGACGTAGTCGGCGGAGGTGCCCTCGCCGAGCGCCGTGACGATGACGCCCCTGGCCTCGACCTCGGCCAGCCGCGCCATGTCGGGGTCGGCGGCCCGCACCTCGTCGGCCGACCCGACCTCGACCAGGACGTCGAACCGGCTTCGCCCGGTCCACAGCGGTACGACGCCGAGGGCCTCGGCGAGGCCGTCCGGGGGCGGGCACGACGCGGCCGGGTTCGCCGGGAAGTCCATCGTGATCAGGCCGTCGCCCGCCTGATCGGTGGCGAGGACGCCGCTCTTCGTGGCGAACTCCAGCCGCCCGGACTCGCCCAGGGAGTAGAGGACGTGCGCGGTCGCCAGGGTGGCGTGCCCGCACAGCGCGACCTCGACCGCGGGGGTGAACCAGCGCAGCGAGCACGGCCCGTCGTCCTGCGGCAGCACGAAGGCCGTCTCCGAATGGCGCATCTCGGCGGCCACCGCCTGCATCCACTCGTCCGGCACGGTCTCGTCGAGGAGGCAGACCGCGGCGGGATTGCCCCGGAACGGCCGGTCGGTGAAGGAGTCCACGGTGAAGATGCGCATGTCCGCGGATTCTACGGCCGTCCTGCTTCGCCGGCGCCCCGGTCGAGCGCGGCGAGGGTCTCCCGGGCGACCTGGAGCTCCTCCCGGGGCCGTACGACGAGGACCGGCACGCGGGCGCCCGGCGGGCTGACGACGAGGTCCCGGTCGGCGTCGGTCACGGCGGGCGGCTCGACGCCGAGCAGCGACAATCTGGCGCACACCGCCTCGCGCACCTCCGGCTGGTCCCAGCCGATCTCGCCGGTGAACACGACCGCGTCGAGCCGGTCGAGGGCGGCGGTCGCGGCGGCGATCTCCCGGCTCACGCGGTAGGCGAACACGTCGAGCGCCAGCGCCGCGGCCTCGTCGGCCGAGGCGACCAGGTCGCGGGTGTCGCCGGACAGGCCGCCGGAGAGCCCGAGCAGGCCGGAGTCGTGCTCCAGCCCGTCGCGCAGCTCCTCCAGTGTGAGGCGGGAACCGGACAGCAGCCACAGGAGCATGCCGGGATCGACGCTGCCCGACCGCTTGCTCATCGGCACGCCCTCCAGCGGCGTGAACCCCATCGAGGTGTCCACGCTCCGGCCGCTCCGCACGGCGCAGACCGAGCACCCGCCGCCGAGATGCGTGAGGACCAGACCGACCTCTTCGACCGGCCGTCCGAGCAGGCCGGCCGCCCGCCGGGCCGCCCAGGCGTACGACAGCCCGTGGAAGCCGTAACGGCGCAGGCCCCACCGGCGCCGCCACTCGGCGGGCAGGGCGTAGGTCGCGGCGGCGGCGGGCAGCCCGGAGTGGAAGGCGGTGTCGGGGCACAGCACGTGCGGCACGGACGGCAGCACCCGCCGCGCCGCCTCCACCAGCGCGAGCGCGGGCGGCACGTGCAGCGGCGCGAGGTCGGCGTATCCGCGCACGGCCTTCACCACGTCGTCGTCGGCGACCGTGGGCGCGCGGACGGCCTCGCCGCCGTGGACGAGCCGGTGGCCGACGGCGGTCACCTCGGCCTCCGCCCCGGACAGGAAGTCCGACAGCGTACGCTCCGCGGCGGCGGGGTCCGGGCCGTGCTCGCTGTGCTCGGTCCGCAGCACGCGGCCGTCCCGCACCAGATGCAGCTGGAGGCTGCTGGAGCCGGCGTTGACGGTGAGCACGACCGGTTTCATGGCGTCCGTCTCCCCGGCGATCCGGCGGCCAAACCCGAAGGCGGCCCGCCGGTCCGGAGGCCCCGCGCGATTACGGGCGGACGCCGCAGAGCAGGCGGTTGTGACCGCGCTGCCACAGCGTGCCGATCTCGGCGAAGCCCGCCGCGCGGAGAGCCTCGACGTGGGTGGACAGGTGGAGCGACTCCGAGCCGTGGTGCGACGCGGTGGCCGGCCGGGGCGCCGCGACGCCGGCGAGGTCGGGGTCGGCGGCGATCGCGTCCCACCACTGGCGCCAGTCTTCGGGACGGCCGCCGGCGAAGCGCCGCCGCTCCTCGCTCTCGTGCACGGCCTGCTCCAGACGCGCCAGCGTGGGCGTGGTGTCCTCGGAGACCAGGTGGTCGCCGTTGAGGAACAGCCCGCCCGGCCGCAGCACGGCCGCGAGCTCGGCGTACACGGCCCGCAGGTGGGGCTCGGCCAGCCAGTGCAGGGCGGTCGTGCTCACCGCCGCGTCCGCCGGGCGGTCGAGGCCGAGCGCCCGGCTCCACCCCGGTTCGCGCAGGTCCAGGTCGGCGAAGCGCAGGCCGTCGCGGTCGCCGTACGCCGCGCGGCCGAGCGACAGCAGCAGGGGGTCGGCGTCGACCGCGACGACCGTGGCCCGGGGGAGACGGTCCAGCAGCCGGGCCGAGAGCGAGCCGGGGCCGCAGCCGAGGTCGATCACCAGGGGGTCCGGGCGGCCCACGCCCGCCTCGACCGCGTCGATCAGCGCGGTGAAGCGCTCCTCCCGGTCGGGGAGGTAGCCCTCCTGCTGGCGGTCCCAACGGTCGATCCACCGGGTGGCGACGTCCAGAGTGAGCATGCCGTCTCCTTGTAACTGGCGTGTATGCTTTCGGCAGTTACAAACGTAGAGCGCAAGGGCGTAACTGGTCAAGTGAATTTCAACAGTCACACAGATTCCGTCGTGTCGGTCGCCGTGGGCCTGGTCAACGCGCTGACCGCGGGTGAGGCGCGGGGCCGGCCGTACGAGCCGCCCACGGGCGAGGCGCGGGCCGCCGCGGTCGCCGACATCCTCGTGAGCGGCGACAGGCGGGCGCCCGAGGTCGCCGAGACGGAGGCGGACGCGCTCGCGGAGGTCGCGGGGCGGCTGCGCGGCGTGTTCGAGGCGGTGACGGGTGGCGACGTGGACGCGGCGGCGCTCGCCGTGAACGGCCTGCTGGCGGAGACGGACGCGCGCCCGCACCTGGACCGGCACGACGGGGAGCCCTGGCACCTGCACTTCCACGGCGCGGGCGGCACCCTGGCCGGCAACTACGCCGCCAGTTGCGCGACCGGCCTCGCCGTGGTGCTCGGCAGCGAGCTGCACGACCGGCTCGGCGTGTGCACCGCGCCGCACTGCGACCGCGTCTACGTGGACACCTCCCGCAACGGCACCCGGCGCTTCTGCTCCACGGCCTGCCAGAACCGGGTGAAGACCGCCGCCTTCCGGGCGCGCGGCGGCTGAGTGTCCGTCCGCGAACGCCAGGTCCGATCGCCGCCGGACCTCCCGCCGCCGATCCCGGCATGCTCGACACCATGAACGGGATCAACGACATGAACGGCACGGCGGCGCTGGTCACCGGGGGTGGCCGGGGCATCGGCGCGGCCGTCGCCCTGAAGCTGGCCGAGCGCGGCGCGGACGTGGCGCTCACCTACGAGCGCGACGAGGACAGCGCGGCCGCCGTCGCCGAGAAGGTGAAGGGGATGGGCCGGCGGGCGCTGGTCATCCGGGCGGACAACGGCGACGCGGCGGCGGTGACCGGGGCCGTGGACGAGGCCGCCGCGGCCTTCGGCCGCCTCGACGTCCTCGTCAACAACGCGGCGGTCTTCCACGTCGCGCCGATCGAGGACCTGGCCCCGCAGGACGTCGACCGTACGCTCGCGGCCAACGTGCGCGGGCCGTTCCTGGCCGCGCGGGCGGCGGCGGCGCACATGACCGATGGCGGCCGGATCATCACCATCGGGAGCAACATGGCCGAGCGGGCCGTCTTCCCGGGCTTCGCCCTGTACGCCATGAGCAAGACGGCCATGACCGGGATGACCAAGGGACTCGCCCGCGAGCTCGGGCCGCGCGGCATCACGGTCAACCTGGTCAATCCGGGCCCGACCGACACCGCCTCGAACCCGGCGGACAGCCCCATGGCGGACACGGTCCGGGGACTGACGGTCCTCGGCCGCTACGCCGAGCCGGAGGACATCGCCGAGACCGTCGCCCACCTGGCGGGCAACGGCGGGCGTTACGTCACCGGCGCGACGATCAACGTCGACGGCGGCTGGGCCGTCTGACGTCCGTCCGGGCGCACCGGGCAGCGTGGAGGCTCGCCGGGCGGGGATCGCGGGCATGAGAGGCGGCGGGCGTGGACCGACCGCGGGATGCGAGGCGGGGACGCCGGGCGTCTTTGTCGGTCCCGCCCGGCACGATGGCCGCATGACTGAAGCGCCCCCCATCGACGCGATCCCCGACGAGACCGCCTACGCCGAGGCGGTCCAGCTGGCTGCCGACGCGGCTGCGGCCTACTACGGTGACGGCACCTCCCCGCTGGACGACGACGCCTACGACAGGCTCGTCCGTGGCATCGCCGCCTACGAGAAGGCCAACCCCGGCCAGGTGCTGGAGTCCTCGCCGACGGGCAAGGTCGCCGGGGTCGTAGGCGACGTCCCGCACACCGTGCCCATGCTCAGCCTGGACAACGTGTTCGGGCCCGAGGAGCTGGCCGGCTGGGCCGCCTCGCTGGAACGCCGCCTCGGCCGGCCGGTGACCGCGTGGTCGGTGGAGCCGAAGCTGGACGGGCTGGCGATCGCCGCCCGCTACCGTGAGGGCCGCCTCGTCCAGTTGGTCACCCGCGGCGACGGGAGCGCGGGCGAGGACGTCTCACACGCGATCGGCACCATCGTCGGTCTCCCCGGGCGGCTGGCCGACCCGGTGACCGTGGAGCTGCGCGGCGAGGTGATGATGACGGCCCGGCAGTTCGAGGAGGCGTGCGCGAAACGGCAGGCGCATGACGGGACGACGTTCGCGAACCCGCGCAGTGCCGCCGCGGGCACGCTGCGGGCGCAGGACCGGCCGTACGTGTGCGAGCTGACGTTCTTCGGGTACGGCGCGCTGCCGCTGCCCGATGACACCTCCGACCTCGCGACGGGGCTCCGGGAGTCGCCGCACAGCCAGGTGATGGACTGGATCGCCGGACAGGGGGCGGGGACCACGGCTGGGACCGCGGTCGCCGGGATCGTGGCGACGACGGTGGAGCAGGTGCGGCAGCGGATCGAGGAGATCGCGGCCGCGCGGCCGGAGCTGCCGTTCGGCATCGACGGCATCGTGGTCAAGGCGGATGACGCGGCGGATCAGGCGCAGGCCGGGTTCAGCTCGCGGGCGCCGCGGTGGGCGATCGCGTACAAGCTGCCCGCCGTGCAGAAGATCACGAGGCTGCTCCAGGTGGAGTGGAACACCGGCCGGACCGGTGTGATCGCCCCACGGGCGGTGCTGGAACCGGTGGAGCTGGACGGCTCCGTCGTGACGTACGCGACGCTGCACAACCCCTCCGACATCACGCGCCGCGGGCTGATGCTGCGGGATCACGTCGTCGTCTACAAGGCCGGCGACGTGATCCCGCGGGTGGAGTCCCCGGTGGTGCACCTGCGCACCGGGGACGAGCAGCCCATCGTGTTCCCGGAGGTGTGCCCGGCCTGCGGCGACGAGATCGACACCTCCCAGGAGCGGTGGAGGTGCGTGCGCGGCCGGAACTGCCGCGCGATCGCCTCGATCCGGTACGCGGTCGGCCGCGACCAGCTGGACGTGGAAGGGCTGGCCGACAACCGCGTCCGGCAGATGCTGGACGCCGGCCTGATCGCCGACTTCGGCGACCTGTTCTTCCTCACCCGCGAGCAGCTGCTGGGCCTGGAACGGATGGGGGCAGTGTCCACCGACAACCTCCTGACCGCCCTCGACCGGGCCAGGACCAGACCGCTGAGCCGGGTGTTCTGCGCGCTCGGGGTCAGGGGGACGGGGCGCTCGATGAGCCGCCGCATCGCCCGGCACTTCGGCACGATGGAGGCCATCCGCGCGGCGGACGCGGAGGGGTTCCAGGCGGTGGACGGCATCGGCCCGGAGAAGGCACCCGTGATCGTCGCCGAGCTGGCCGAGCTGGGCGACCTCATCGACAAGCTCGTCCGCGCCGGGGTGAACATGACCGAGCCGGGCGTGGCGGTGGTGGCCGGAGACGAGGGCGGCACGGCCACCCCGGCGCAGGGCGGCGACGAGCCGGGTGCTCTGCCGCTGGCCGGGATGACGGTCGTGGTCACGGGTGCGATGAGCGGGCAACTGGCGGCGTTGTCCCGCAACCAGATGAACGAGCTCATCGAACGGGCCGGGGGCCGGGCGTCGTCCGGTGTCTCGGCGAAGACCTCGCTGGTCGTCGCGGGCGAGAACGCCGGGTCCAAGCGGGCGAAGGCCGAATCCCTCGGCGTGCGGATCGCCGCCCCCGAGGAGTTCGCCGAGATGGTCGCGCAGCTGTTGTAGGCGACCCCGATCGCCGGCGTGCGGCCACAGCCGGTGGGGTCCTCTGGGACGGCGTCCACCCCGACGGGCGGCCCGCGGCCCGCGGCCGGACGCCCGCCTCACGGAGACGGTCGCGGGCCTGCCTCCCGGCGACGCGCTGGACCTCGGGTGCGGCGACGCGCGTTCGCCGGCCAGGGGCGGCGCGTCACCGCCGCTCCCGGTCTCGCCTCAGGCGTCGGCGGGTTCGACGTCGGCGACCACGCACGAGATGTTGTCGGGCCCGCCGCCCTCGTTGGCCAGCTCGATGAGCCGGACGACCGCCTCCTGCGGATCGGCCACGGTGGTGAGCACGTGGTGCAGCGCCTCGGGTTCGAGCACCGAGGTCAGCCCGTCGGAGCACAGCAGATAACGGTCGCCCGGGTACGCCTCGCGCAGCGACAGGTCGGGCTCGGCCAGGCCGCTCGTCTCCAGCGCCCGCAGCAGCAGCGAGCGGCGGGGATGGCGGGCGGCCTGGTCGGGGCTCATCCGCCCGTCGTCCACCAGCGACTGCACCAGCGTGTGGTCACGCGTGATCTGGTACAGCGCGCCGTCCCGCAGCATGTACGCCCGCGAGTCGCCCACGTGGGCCAGGGCGAACTTCCCCCGGCCGTCCCACAGCATCGCGGTGACCGTGGTGCCCATGCGTTCGAGCGCCGGATCCTGTGCGGCGAGGTCGCCCAGGCGCTGCCCCGCCTCCCGTACGGCGTCCGCGAGGGTGGCCACGGGGTCGGCGGGAGCCGGGCCGTCCTCCAGTTTGGCCAGGGTGGAGATGACGGCCGCGCTGGCGACCTCACCGTGTCCGTGCCCGCCCATCCCGTCGGCGATGGCGAGCAGGCGCTCGCCGGCGTGCACCGAATCCTCGTTGTTGGCACGCGAACGCCCGACGTCCGACCCAGCGGCGTACCGAATACGGTTGTGCGTCATGGTTTTGAGTAAACCATTGGTTGAGTCACTTCACAAGCATAGTCTAGGCTCGTGTTCATGAGCCACGACGCCCAGGCCGACGCCACGGCGGACACGCCGGTGCGCCCGCCCGCCGCGAGTCCGCTCGAGGCCGCCGTCGAAGCGGCGGTCGAAGCGACCGTGAACGCGGGCGACATCGCCCGGCTCGCCGACGTCGGCAGGGCGGCGGTCAGCAACTGGCGCCGCCGCTACGAGGACTTCCCCCAACCGGTCGGAGGTACCGCGTCCAGCCCCCTTTTCTCGCTTCCCGAGGTGGAGGCGTGGCTGCGCAGGAACGGCAAGTCGTTCGAGGTGTCCCAGGGCGACCGCGTCTGGCAGCGGCTGCGCGCGTCGGCCGACGACCTGCGTCTGGGCGAGGTGCTGGGGGAGGTCGGGGCGTTCCTGCTCTACACGCTGCGCGATCCCGACGGCTGGAAGCGGCTGTCCGCCGCCTCCGACCTCGCCGTACGGCTCCCGCGCGCGGTGGCCCGGGCGACCGCCGACCTGCCCCGGCGCGGCGGGGACGCCACGCCGGTGGAGCCCGGCGTGCTCCGGCTGGTCGCCGGGATGTCGGAGCGGCACGGCGCGGCCGGCGCCTTCGAGTTCCTCTGCGAGCGGTACGCCGAGGCGCACAGCCGCAGGCTGGCGCTGACCCGGCCCGACGTGGCCGCCCTGATGACCCGGCTGGCGTGCGCGGGAGCGGGTACGGTGCTCGATCCCGCGTGCGGCATGGGCACGCTCCTGCTGGACGCCGCCGCGGGGGCCGGCGGGGCGGCGGACGAGGTGCGGCTGCTCGGCCAGGACGCCAACGAGACCGTCGCGCTGCTGGCGGCGCTGCGGCTGCTGCTGCGCGGCCGGGACGCCCGGGTCGTCCCCGGGGACGCGCTGCGGCACGACGCATTCCCGCCGGACCGGCCGGCGGACACGCCCGGCGACGCGCTCGTGGACGCCGTCGTGTGCGACCCGCCGTTCAACGAGCGGGCCTGGGGCCATGAGGACCTGGTCGGCGATCCGCGCTGGCAGTACGGCATGCCCCCGCGGGGCGAGCCGGAGCTGGCCTGGGTGCAGCACTGCCTCGCCCACGTGCGGCCCGGCGGGCTGGTGGCCATCCTGATGCCGGCCGCCGCCGCGAGCCGCCGGCCGGGCCGTCGCGTCCGGGCGAACCTGCTGCGGGCGGGCGCGTTGCGCGCGGTCCTCACGCTGGCGCCCGGGGGTCCCGACCTCTGGCTGCTGCGCCGCCCCGAGCCCGGGGAGCGGCGGCCCGGCGCGATCCTCGTGGCGGACGCGGGCGACGACCCGGCCTCCGTCGAGCCGGCCTGGCGGGCCCACCTCGCGGGGACCGAACCGCCGTCCGGCGGCCGCGCGGTCCGGATCATCGACATCCTCGACGACGAGGTCGACGTGAGCCCGGCGCGGCACCTGTCGCCGCGGGCCGACACCCAGGGCTTCCCGGCCGCCAGGGAGCGCTTCAGGGAGGCGGCCGCGGCGCTGGCCGGCGGCGTGCCCGAGCTGGAGGTGCTCACCGGCGCCGCGGCCGGCTGGGACGCGTCGTGGGCGACCGTGGCCGAGATGGCCCGATCCGGACTTGTCACCATCCGGCACTCGACGCTGCGGGCGCTGCCCGCCGACGCCCCCGACGGCGAGGCGCCCCAGGGCAGGATGTCCGAACGCGAGGTGCCCGAGGGCGGGGTGCCCGAGGACGGGGTGCCCGAGGGTGGCGTGCCCGTGCTGACGGCCGACGACGTCGCGGCCGGGACGGCGCCGTCGCGACGGATGCCGCCCGCCCCCGGCCTGGTCGCCGTACGCCGGGGAGACGTCGTGGCGTCGGCCGTCACCGCCCGGGTCGTCACGGTGGAGGGGGCGGTCCTCGGCCCGCATCTCAGCCTGTTCCGCGTCGATCCGGACAAGGTGGATCCCGAGTTCCTGGCGGGGTTCCTGCGCTACGCGGCGGGCGGCGGGCGGCCGCACCTGACCAGCAGCCGGGTGGAGGCCCGCCGGGCGCGCGTCCCCCAGCTGCCCCTGGAGGTCCAGCGGACGTACGGCGCGGCCTTCCTGCGGCTGCTCGCGCTCGAGGACGGCCTGCGCGAGGCGGCCGCCGCGGGGGAGGCGCTCGCCCGGCTCGGGGCCGAGGGACTCGTCGACGGACGTCTGCGACCCCGCGGGTGACGCGCCGGAGGCTCCCCGTGGTCGAGACCCGGTTGCCGAGCCCGAACATCGCGGACGAATCCGGTAGCTTTTTCCCCGATAGGCCGACGGGAGGGGCGCATGGTCATCGGCGACCGGTATGAGCTGGACGACCTTCCCCTGGGCCAGGGCGGCATGGGCGCGGTGTACGGCGGGCACGACCGGCGGCTCGACCGCAAGGTGGCGGTGAAGTTCCTGCGGCTGCCCGACGGCCCGGACGAGGAGCTGCAGCGCCGGTTCCTCCGCGAGGCGCGGATCCTCGCCAAGCTGGACCACCCGGGCGCGCCCGTCCTGTACGACTTCGGCACCTACGAGCAGCGGCTCTTCCAGGTCATGCAGTTCATCGAGGGGGTGACGGTCGCCGACCTGCTGAGCGAGCACGGCCCGCTGCCGGTGCCGTGGGCCGCGGCCGTCGCCGCCCAGGCGTGCGCCGTGCTGACCGCCGCGCACAAGCTGTCGATCTGCCACCGGGACCTCAAGCCCACCAACCTCATGCTCTGCCCGGACGGCAGCGTGAAGGTGCTCGACTTCGGGCTCGCCATGCTGCGTGAGACGGATGTCGCCGGGTTGACGGCGCAGTTCACCCGGATCGGGCAGATCCTCGGCACCCCGGCGTACATGTCGCCCGAGCAGATCCAGCGCGGCGTCGCCGGGCCGAAGAGCGACCTGTACTCCCTCGGCTGCGTGCTGCACGAGATGCTGACCGGCAACCAGCTGTTCACCGGGCCGACGGAGTACGCCGTGTTCGACAAGCAGGTGAAGGAACGGCCGCCCCGGGTGCCCGGGGTGCCCGCCGAGCTGGACCGCCTGATCGCCGAACTGCTGGAGAAGGAGCCGGACAACCGGCCGCCCGACGCGCACACGCTGTTCGAGCGGCTGCAGCCGTTCGCGGTCGACCTGCCCCCGCTGCCCGGCTTCCTCAACCCGTCGTCGGTGCCCAGCCCCGGGCGGATGTACGCCCAGATGGTCGGCCGCGTCCGCTGAGAAGGCTCACGCGCGCCAGGCGGTCAGGACCTCCTCGACCCGGGACCGGATCCGCTCACGGGCGGTCATCCGCGGCACCCCGGACATCAGCAGCTCGTCGTAGTCGGTGTCGAGGTGGCGCACGCTCGCGACGACGGCGAGCGTGATGGCGCTCTCGTCCAGCACTCTGGCGGCGGCGGTGCGGCCGACCCGCCCGCTGCCGCGTACGGCGGCGTGCGCGGCGACGGCCTCGGCCCGCTCGGCCGGGCAGCGGGGGAACAGGCGGCGGATCTCCGCCGCCATCCTCGCCTGGAACTCGGCGTCCTCACCGGCCCTGCGCTCGCGGTCGCGTTCCCGGCGGCGCAACCGTGCCTCCTCGTCGGCCAGGCACTGCTCCTCGGCCCGCGTCAGCGCCTCCTCCTCGACCAGCACGCCGAGCCGTTCGTATCTCTTGCGCCGCCGGTTGAAGCGGACCACCACCGCCGACAGTCCGCTCTCCTTCTTGGCGCGGCGGCTCAGCGCCGCGTTGCCCGCCGGGAGAAGGCACAAGTGGTCCATGTCGGCGCAGGTCAGGCAGTGCGGCCGGTCATCCTCCATGATCAGGTATGGCCCGGTCTCCCCGCATCCGGCGCAGGTCCACGAGTCCAGCGGGGCGACCACCACGAGGTCGGGGGCCTTGTTGTGCCGTTCGGCGATCTGCCGCCGCCGCGCCTCGCTCAGCTCCGGGGAGAGCCAGTGGACGCGGAAGGCGCGCTCCAGGTCCTCGCCGCCCGCCACCGTGAAGCGCAGCGGCCGCCGGTCGCGGGTGCCCGCCGTGTACGTCGCCTCGCTCTCCAGCAGGTCGCGGGACAGGGCCCACGCGCGCAGGTGCGACAGCGCCTCCTCCATCCGGACGGCGTCCACGGCGGCCAGCCGTTCCAGGCTGTCGGCGCGGCCCTGCCGCCAGGTCTCCACGTGGCGGTCGTGCAGCCACCGCAGGCCGGTGAGGACGTCGATCGGGGTCACGTACTTGCGGGTGGCCAGGGCGATCTCCGCCGCCTGGGCCACCCGTCCGCCGAGCTTGCTGCGCATTCCTCCAAGACTGCCCTATGCCGGCGTGCGCGTACGCCGGTTCACGGCCGCCAGCAGCCCCACGGCCGCCAGGCTGGAGATCGTGGCCGACCCGCCGTACGACACGAACGGCAGCGGCAGCCCGGCGACCGGCAGCAGGCCCATGGTCATCCCCACGTTGACGAACGTCTGGAACGCCAGCCAGCACACCACACCACCGGCCATGGCCGTGCCGAACGGCGTCGGGCTATTGGCCGCGATCCACAGGCCGCGCCACAGCAGGGCGAGCATCAGCAGGATCACGCAGGCGGCGCCGGCGAAGCCGAGCTCCTCGCCCGCGACCGTGAAGATGAAGTCGGTGTGCTGCTCGGGCACGAAATGTCCCGCCGTCTGCTCTCCGTGGAACAGCCCCTTGCCGAGCAGGCCCCCGGAGCCGATCGCGATCCTGGCCTGGGTGGCGTTGTAGCCCACGCCCATCGGGTCGGCGTCCGGGTCGGCCAGCACCATCAGGCGCTGGAGCTGGTAGGGCCGGATGAGGTCGAGCCGCCACACCAGGAGCAGCGCGGCGGCCCCGGCGGCGGCGAACGCCGCGAACCACCTCTTCGGCGCGCCGGACACCGCGATCATCCCGGTGGCCACCACCAGGAAGACGAGCGCGGTGCCGTAGTCGGGCTGCAGCGCGATCAGGCCGACCGGCAGCGCGACGAGGCCCAGGGCGAGCAGCACGGCCCCGGCGCCCGGCCTGCGCTCGCCGTCGCGCGGCTCGCCGAGCGCCGTCGCCAGCGCGAGCACCGTGGCCGCCTTGGCGAACTCCGACGGCTGGAACTGCAGCCCGTGGCCGAGCACGATCCACGCGTGCGAGCCGTTGACCGTACGGCCCAGCGGGGTCAGCACGGCGATCAGGCCGGCCAGCCCGAGCAGGTACAGCACCGGGACGTAGGCCCGCAGCACGCGCAGGTCGATCCGCGAGACGGCCCACATGAGCACGAAGCCGATGCCCACGCTGAGCGCCTGCCGCTGCGGCAGCGTCGAGCCCGGCTCGTTGCGGGTGGCCGACCACACGAGCACCAGCCCGACGGCCGACAACGCGGCCGCGGGCAGCACCAGCCCCAACGCGGGGAGCAGGCCGAGGCGCGCCTGCGACCGGCGCCTCGTCGCGCGGCCCGCCGGCAGCCGTACGGACAGGGGACCGAGCGTCGTCATCGCACGCCGTCCTTCTTGTGCTTCTTCTGGTCCTTGTGCTTCTTGCTCTCCTTGCCGTGGCCGAGTGCGGCGATGCCCTCCCAGATCTCCCGCGCGGCCGGGGCCGCCGTGGTCCCGCCGGTGCCGCCCTGGGAGACGACGACCACCACGACATACTTGGGCTTCCTCAGCGGGCCGAAGGAGGCGAACCACGAGGTGTCCCGCCTGCCGTACGCCTCGGCGGTGCCGGTCTTCCCGGCGATCGGCAGGCGCTTGAACGCGTACCCGTCGAACGCCCCGGCGGCCGTGCCCGTGCGCGGCACGCCGGCCAGCGAGTCGCGGATGAACCGCAGCGTCTTGCGCGACGCGTCGACCTTGCCCACGACGGGCGGGGTGATCGTGCGGACCACGGCGCCGTCGGGCCGCACGACCTGCTTGCCGATCCTGGGGCTGAAGACCGTGCCGCCGTTGGCGAGCGCGGCGTACCCCCGGGCGAGCTGGAGCGGCGTCACCAGCACGTCGCCCTGCCCGATCGAGAAGTTGGCCGCGTCGCCGGCCCACCAGACGCCACCGGAGCGGCAGTTGTCGGCGGCGAGCGCCTTGAGGTAGGCCGCCCGCTTGCGGTCGGACATCTCCGGATAACCGGTCTTGGCCCGGCGGCAGGAGTCGGCCCTGGTCCGCTCCCAGTTGGCCTTCTTCCAGGCACGGTCGGGCACCCTGCCCGCCGCCTCGTGCGGCAGGTCGACGCCGGTGGCGGTGCCGAACCCGAACTCCCTGGCCATCGCCTGCATCGGGTCCTTGGGCCGCTTGACCGGCTTGAGACCGCCGTCGCGCTGCCACATCTTCTCCGCGAACCGGTAGAAGATCGTGTCGCAGGACACCACCAGCGCGCGGCGCATGTCCATCCGGCCGAGTTCGGCGCTCTCGAAGTTGTGGAACACCCGGCCGCCGATCTTGTAGCCGCCCGGGCAGTCGTAGGAGGCCCGCAGCGAGTAGCCCGCCTTCGCGGCCGCGGCGGTCGAGGTCACCTTCCACGTCGAGCCCGGCGGCCACTGCCCCTGCACGGCGGCGCTGACCAGCGGCAGGTCCTCGTAGTCGCGCTGCGAGATGCCCCCGGTCCACACGCCCGGGTCGTAGGTGGGATAGTCGGCGATCGCCGTCACCCGCCCGGTCTTCGCCTCCAGCACCACCGCCGCGCCGCTGTCGGCGGGCTCGCCCCGCTTGCGCGCGGCGGTCACGGCCCGGGCCAGCGCCCGCTCGGCCACCTCCTGGACGCGCGCGTCGATGCTGGTCACCAAAGTGTCCCCGGCCACGGCGGCCTCCTCGCGGACCAGGCCGGTGACCTTGCCCGTGCTGTCCACCGCCATCTGCCTGATGCCGGTCCGCCCGGCCAGCTCGCGGTCGTACTCCGCCTCAAGACCGTCGCGGCCGATCAGCTCCGGGCCGCCCTCGGGGTCGTCGGGGGAGGGCGGCTGCAGGTAGCCGAGCACGTGCGCCGCGGCCGGGCCGAGCGGGTAGGTCCTGACCGGCCGCAACGCCGTGCTGACGCCGGGGAACTCGCTCTGCCGCTCGGCGATCCACAGCGCCGTGCGCACGCTCACGCCGTCGGCGACGACGATGGGCTGGTACGGCGAGCCGGGCCAGCACGGCCGGGGCACGCCCGCGGAGCACAGCCGCGCCCGGTCGGCGATCTCCCGGTACGGCCGGCCCAGCGCCCGGGCGAGCCGGGTCAGCACGTCCTTCCCGCCGTCGGGCTGGTGGATGAGTGCCATGTAGTCCACCGACACCTGCGGTTTGGTCTCGTTGGCCACCAGCGGCCGGCCGCGCACGTCGAGGATCTGCCCCCGCACCGGCGGCAGCACGACCGAGCGTACGCGCGCCTCCGTGGCCGCCCTGACATACGACGAGCCGGTGACGACCTGCAGGTACCACAGGCGGCCGAGCAGGGTCAGCATGAGCGCGGTCACCACGACGAACACGAGCGTGAGGCGGCCGTGCGTTCGGTTACGACCCCGGTTGAGAGGACCACGCTGCCGGACGCTCCTACGCAAGCCGCCTCCCGGGCGCGTACGGATCGCGTGATCTGTCCCGTGGCCCGCGCACCCGCCCGAACGACCGGCGGCGGGGCAGCAAGGCGAGCGCCGCGGTCACGAGCGCGGCCAGGCCGGCGGTCCAGGCGAGGGCGCCGGGCGCGAGGGCCGTTCCCCAGGGCGTCCCGTCGAGCAGGGCCGCGAGCACGCCCCCGGCGAGTGTCGCGCCCAGGGCCACGGCGGCGGCGACCGCGGCGCGCCGCCCGGTCGTGGCGTCCGCGGTGAGCCGCGTGCACACCCACCCGGCCAGGCACGCGACCAGGGCGAGCCGCCCGATGGTGTGGTCGGCGGGCGGCGCGATGTCGGCGGCCAGGCCGGCGGCGAACCCCAGGAACGCCCCGGCCCCTCCTCCCGCGGTGCCCCGCTCCGGCAAACCCCTGGCCTCCGGCCTGGGCCGCAGCAGCGGCGCGAGCGCGATCACGCCGATCAGCACGACGTCGGGCCCGCCGCCGGGCAGCGCCGGCCCGTTGACCACGGCGACCTGGAGCACGGGTGCGACGAGGACGACGAGCAGGGACAGGACGATCGCCTTCATCACGCCCCCTTCGCTTTCTCGGCGCCGCTCTTCTCCGTGCTGGTCTTCTCCGTGCCGCTCTTCTCCGGGCCGTCCTTCGCCGGGGCGGCGGCGTCCGGCAGCGGTCCGAGGACCACGGTGACGAGGTCGAGCGCGGTGAAGCGGGCGAAGGGCCGCACGAGCGCCGTCCTGGTCAGCGCGTCCGGCGCGGGCTCGACCGCGACCACGGCGCCGATCGGCACGTCCGGCACGTACGGCCGCATGTCGCGCGAGCCCAGCGTCACCACCCGGTCGCCCGGCTTCACCTCGGCGGCGGGGTTGAGCAGGCTCAGCCGCAGCAGCCCGCGCTCGGGGACTCCGGTCACCAGCCCCACCTCCCGCGAGCCCTCGAGCCGCGCGCCGATCGAGGACCCGGAGGCGGTGGCGAGCTGGACCGTCGCCGTACCGGGACCGGACCGCACGACCCGGCCGACCAGACCGTTCCCGTCGAACACGGTCATGTCGCGGGCCACGCCGCCCTCGGAGCCGGCGTCGACGGTGACCGTGCCGTCCCGGCCGAAGCCGACGACGTGGGCGGGCAGGGCACGATAGCCGTCCGCCGGGGCGGGGGAGGGGGTCACGCGGCGGGCGGCGAGCAGCTCGGCGCGCAACCGGGCGTTCTCGGCCTCGAGCTCGGCCACACGGTGCTGCCCCGGCGCCCATCGGACGCCGGCGGACGCCGCGTTCTCCAGCCCGCCGAACACGGCCGACCCGAACGCCCGCAACGGGTCGAGCGGCGTCAGGGTGTCGGCGACGATCAGGGCGACGGAGACGAGCGCCAGCAACACGGGCGTCCGGCGTCCTGCGGCCCTCATCGACGCGTTTCGGGAAGGAACACGTCCTGCATGTCGTCGAAGCGCTCGACGCACCGGCCCGCGCCCAGCACCACCGACTGGAGCGGCTGGTCGACGAGGTTGATCGGCATGCCGACGGCGTCGCCGAGCCGTTCCGCCAGCCCGTCGAGCAGCGCGCCGCCGCCGGTCAGCACGATGCCGTTGTCGATGAGGTCGCCGGCCAGCTCGGCCGGGCACTGGTCCAGCGTGGTCTGCACGGCGTCGACGATCGTCTGGACCTGGTCCTCGATCGCCTCCCTGACCTGCGCCCGGTTGATCGTGGCGGTCTTGGGCAGGCCGGTCACCAGGTCGCGGCCCCGGATCGGCAGCGAGGTCTCGTCGTCGCCGCCAGGCCGGGCGCTGCCCATCTTGATCTTGATGTGCTCGGCCGTGCGCTCGCCGAGCATCAGGGAGTGTTCCTTCTTCACGTAGTTGACGATCGCCTCGTCGAGCTCGTCGCCGCCGACCCGCACGGACTTCGACACGACCACCCCGCCGAGCGAGACGATCGCGACCTCCGTCGTGCCGCCGCCGATGTCCACGACCATGTTGCCGGTCGTGTCGCCCACGTTCAGCCCCGCGCCGATCGCCGCGGCCATCGGCTCCTCGATGATGTGGACACGGCGGGCGCCCGCCTCGTACGCCGCCTCCCTGACCGCGCGCTGCTCCACGCTCGTGGTGCCGCTCGGCACGGCGACGACGACCCGCGGCTTGGCCAGGTAGCGGTTCTTGTGCGCCACCTGGATGAAGTGCCGCAACATGCGCTCGGCCGCGTCGAGGTCGGCGATCACACCGTCCTTGAGCGGGCGCAGCGTGGCGATGTGGGGCGGGGTGCGCCCGATCATCTCCTTCGCCGCGGTCCCGACCGCCACGATCCTGTCCGTGTGCAGGTTGATCGCCACCACGGAGGGCTCGTCGAGGACGACGCCCTTCTTGCGCACGTACACGAGCGTGTTAGCTGTGCCGAGATCGACCGCCATGTCCCGGCCGAGCAATCCCCACGGGAAACCCATCGCCGACCAGCTTTCAGAGAGGAGGGAGAGCACGCGTGATCGCTGCCCGGCGGCCCCGCCTCTAAACAGAACGGTCCCTCCCGTACGAACCGGACACGCTAGGCGACGCTGAGATAGAGGTCTCTCGCCAGCTTCGTCACCCGCTCCGCCGACTTCGTGAAGGACGCCCCCGAGGGCTGCAGGGTGAGCACCACCATGATCAGCCGGTCGCCGATCACGCCAGTAGTGTGGAGCACCGGACGGCCGAAATCAACCGGGTTGCCGCCCATTGTGACCGCCCCGATACGGTGCGACGCCACCGTCGCGCGGGTGCACTTGACGGGAGGAACCGCGCCGTATCCCGACCAACCCTGCTTGACCGCCCAGGGCCGGGGGACGGCACGCGGGAGTCCGAAGTACTGGTCGAAGCCGTCGCTCGCACACTTGGACGCCCTGCGCAGGTTGCCGAGGACGAAGTCGCGGACGCGGGGCTCGGCCCGCCGCAGCAGATACCGGTAGACGAGTGCGATGTCGGCGGCGCTGATCGCCGTATAGCCCCAGAACCCGGGTTTGGCGGCGGGTGGCGGCGCGGTTTCGGTCAGGCCGATCCGGCGGGCCATGCGGCGGACGATCTCGCCCTGGCCGCCGCGCCGCCACAGGGCCGTCGCCGCGTCGTCGTCGCTGCCGCGCAGCATGGGCGTCAGGAGCGCCTTGTCCCGGGCGGGAACGGCGCCCTTGTGCCGCTCCAGGTAGTCGGTC
This sequence comes from Microbispora sp. ZYX-F-249, assembly GCF_039649665.1. Classification (NCBI taxonomy): domain Bacteria; kingdom Bacillati; phylum Actinomycetota; class Actinomycetes; order Streptosporangiales; family Streptosporangiaceae; genus Microbispora; species Microbispora maris. Next base: position 39,023 of record NZ_JBDJAW010000050.1, read on the forward strand.
GCGATGAGGATCTTCACCACCGACGCGGACCGGAACCGGTGGTGCGCCAGGTGCTGGGCGACCGTCTTGCCCGTGGTCACGTCGACCACGGCGTACCCCGCCGTCACCCCGGCGGGCACCCGCACGGGCCTGGCGGGTGACCGGACCGGTCGGGCGGCCTCGCCCGCCGTCTCCCCGGTCGCCGGCCCGCTCGCCCGCACCGGCCCGCTCGCCCGCACCGGTGTGCCGGCCCCGGTCCCCGCCGGCGCCGCCGGGGCGCTTGCCCGTAAACCTGCCGAGCCGCCTCCGGCGTCCGCCGCGCCGCCGGCCCTTGCGGCGCCACCCGAGGAGCAGCCGGTCAGGAGCGCCGGGAGCACGGCGGAGACGGCCAGGACGGCGGCGGTTCTCGATCGCGTCACCCGACCATGCCTAGCAGATCGTCTGTCGCCCGATGCGTGGAAATGTCAGGTTGAGCTTTCCCTCTCCCCTGCGGAGTCGATGCAGTGGACACCACCGACCCGCGGTAGGACATAAGGTGCGGGCGGCTCAGGCAGGCGTACTCCCCGGCGGCCGGTCGGCGAGCGAGCCCGGGGTGACCAACCCGGTTTCGTAGGCGAGCACGACCGCCTGAACCCGGTCCCTGAGGCCGAGCTTGGACAGAATGCGCGCGACATGAGTCTTCACCGTCGTCGGGCTGAGGCTCAGCCGGTCGGCGAGCTCGGCGTTGCTCGACCCGGTGGCGAGCAGGCGCAACACCTCCAGCTCCCGGGGTGTCAGCTCCGACAGATCCCCGTGCACGGCTGCCCCGGCCTCGTCGCGGCGGGCGAACCGCTCGACCAGACGGCGGGTGATCGTCGGTGCGAGCAGAGCGTCGCCTGCGCGCACCAGACGCACCGCGGCCACCAGGTGCTCGGGTGTGACGTCCTTGAGCAGGAAGCCACTGGCCCCTGCGGTGAGCGCGGCGTAAACGTAGTGGTCGAGGTCGTAGGTGGTCAGAATGAGAACGCGAGTCTCACCCGGGTCGGCAGCCATGATCTGCCGGGTGGCTTCGAGCCCGTCAATCCGCGGCATCCGGATGTCCATCAGCACGACGTCCGGCCGAGTACGCCGGACGGCGGCGACGGCTTCCGCTCCATCGGCCGCCTCGGCCGTCACTTCGATGCCGTCGGCGGCGAGGATCATCCCGAACCCGCTGCGAACCAGCGCTTGATCGTCGGCGATGACCACGCGCGTCGGCCCGTTCACGAAGTGGCCCACGGAAACCGCGCCTTGATCCGGTAGCCGCCGTCGCTCCGCGGTCCGGCCTCCAGGGTGCCGCCGTAGAGGGCGAGCCGCTCCCGCAGCCCGATCAGGCCCCGGCCCTGGCCGTCTCCCGCGCTGGCCGTCCGCCTGCCGCCGGTGTCGCTGATCTCGATCTCCAGCCAGCCGCCTCGGTGGCCGATGGCGACGGACGCCGCCGCGCCGGCCGCGTGCTTGATCGTGTTGGTCAGGGCCTCCTGGACGACGCGATAGACGGCCAGTTCCACCCCGGGCGGCAGTGGGCGGGGCGGCGGGGAGATCTCGACGCTGACCGGCACTCCGGCTGCGCGAACCCGTTCGATCAAGGAGTCGAGCTGGTCGAGTCCCGGTTGCGGTTCGAGCCCGTCGGCACTGTCGCCCGCCCGCTCGCTCTCCGGCCCGGCCAGCAGCCCCATGACGTTGCGTAGTTCCGCCATGGCGGCCCGGCCGCCGGCTTCGACCGCCAGCAGGGCCTGCTTCGACTGAGCCGGAGCCGTGTCCATCACCGCGCGTGCCGCGCCTGCCTGGATCACCATCACGTTCACATTGTGGGTGACGACATCGTGCAGTTCGCCGGCGATCCGGGAGCGCTCTTCCCGGACGGCCTCGCGCGTGGCCTCCTCCTGGGCGCGCAGTAGTTCCGTGACTCGACCGCGGTCGGCGTCGAGTTGCCGCCGCCAGGATCGGACGAAAGCGGCGGCGACTCCGGCGCTCATCAGCACCACGAACGGCCCCAGCCAGCTTGGCAACGCCGGGACGGAGTCCCGGAAGGCGGCTCCTGCCAGCACGGCAGCGAGGACGAGTCCCCCCATGGCCGGCGCACGGTGCGGGCTGTGGGCCACGGCCCCGTACCCGGCGATGGCGAACGTCAGCACGGTGATCCACGTCGCGTCGTCGTGGGTGGCCAACGCCGCGGCCAGCACCGCCCAGAAGGTGATCAGTGGGTACAACCGTCGCATCGCCAGCGGCAGAGCCGTCAGAACCACCAGGAGCGGAAGCGGGCCGGAATCCTCCTGGCCGTCGTCGGGGGCGATGACAGGCCGTCCCCAGCGGTCAGGCGGTACATCGCCGCCTCGCGGCGGTGGAGAGGGCCGCAGTCGCAGGGGCTCCGACAGGGAGTGCGGCTGCTCGTCGACACGATGAGCGCCGTCTGTGGCGCCCGCCGTCGCGGCCACGGCCGCAATGGTCAAGGCGATCGCGAGCAGCAGGTCGGTGAGGAGCGACCGGCGCGAAAGCCGGGTGGGTTTCCGCACGGGGCGCAGCACGTCCAGCGTGAACTGCCACCATCCACGTCGTTCGCTCACCGTCTCATTGTCCTGATCGCGCGGCACGTCCCACGTCAGCCTCAGTGACCGGATCCGACCTCCGCAAGAAGTACATCGGAAGGACGACCCCGCGGAGGGCTCCTCCCCGGGATGGGGTCGATATCGGCCGGGCAGCCGACGCGGACGGGCCTGCCCGGCCCCTAGCGTCGTTGCCGCCACCGGCCGCACGAGCTCCGTCGAGGGGCCCCCCACCCGGAAGGACAGGTCATGGATCACGCGATGGAGAGCACGCCAAGCCCCGCCTCAGTACACGGTGCAGGCGACGGTGCAGACGCCTGTGCGGGTGCGTCGCCGCCGCCCCGCCGGATCAGCCGAGGCGCCACCACCGTCGCGGCTCTGATCGCCTTCGCGGCCGCCGCATCCTGCGCCTCCGCGTCGGGTTCGGTCGTGTACGGCGCCACGCCGCCCAACGCGTCGCCCGGTTCCGCCGCATCCGTCCCCGGTCTTCCGTCCGCCGGGATCGGCAGGCCCCGGCTCCCGGAACCGACCGGATCCCGGCCGGTCGGCACCACGTCCCTCTACCTCAAGGACGGCTCCCGCACCGATCCCTGGGTCCCCGGCGTGAAGGCGAGGGAGCTCATGGTCTCCCTGTGGTACCCGGCGAAAACCCGTAGAGGGAACCGCGCCCCGTACATGACGGCCAAGGAGTCGGAGCTCATCCTGAAAGGCGGAGAGATCACCGGCGTGCCGTACGACGCGTTGAGCAGAACGCGGACCAACGCCCTCGTCGACGCCGCGCCGGCCGGTCGTGAACACAGTCTGCCCCTGGTCGTGCTCTCCCCGGGCTTCACCGAACCCCGCAGCTCGCTGACCGCGCTCGCCGAGGAACTGGCGAGCAGGGGCTATGTGGTGGCCGGCATCGACCACACCTACGAGAGCCTGGCCACGACCTTCCCCGACGGCCGGGTCACCACCTGCGTCGCATGTGAGGCGGGCAAGAACCAGGAGTTCTGGAACACGGTGGGCCGGAGCCGGGCGGCCGACGTCTCCTTCGTGCTCGACGAACTGATCGGGACGCACCCCAAATGGAAGGGCGCCTCACTGATCACCCGCTCCCGCGTCGCGATGGCCGGGCACTCGGCGGGAGGCGCGAGCACCATCGCCGCCATGCTGCAGGACACCCGCATACGTGCCGGGATCGACATGGACGGCACCACATTCGCTCCGATCCCGGACAGCGGACTGTCCCGGCCGTTCCTCTTCCTGGGCACGCGGGCCATGCACAGCCCGGGAGGCAAGGACACCACGTGGGACCGCGACTGGGCCCATCTGACGGGATGGAAGCGCTGGCTCGTGGTGACAGGGGCAGAGCATGTCTCCTTCACCGACACCGCGCTGCTGGTGGAGCAACTCGGCATCTACCGCAATCCCGGCCTGCCCGGGGCCCGCGCCGTGGAGATCACCCGCAGCCACGTCGCGGCCTTCTTCGACCTGCACCTGCGCCACAGGCCCCAGCCCCTGCTGGACAAGCCGTCGAAGCGCTACCCGGAGGTCAAGCTGTGTGACACCGCGCGGAAGACCTGCGCCTGAGGCCGGGACCTGTACGGCCGTGGTGACGGGGCTGATCGGTCGTGTCACGCCGAACGGTGCGCGATCGACCAGCACAGTGAGCCCGGCGGCTGGCGGTGTGGATCAGCGGCCGTCGAGGAGGGGCTGCTTCGGGTCCCAGCGGGTGCCTTCCGCGGCGTCCCTGCGGCGGCGGGCGATCGCCGACAGCGCCTCGAGGACGACCCGGTTGCCGAGGTACGCCGTGATGTCCGCGTGGTCGTACGGCGGGGCCACCTCGACGATCTCCAGGCCGACGACGGGCAGCTCGTAACAGGTGCGGCGTACGGCGTCGAGGAGCTGGCGGGCCGACAGGCCGCCCGGCTCGGGCGTGCCGGTGCCCGGCGCGTGCCCCGGGTCGCAGACGTCCACGTCCACCGACAGGTAGACCCCGTCGCAGTCGTCGAGCGCGATCGCGTACGCCTCGGTGAGGCACTCGTCGAGGCCCCTGGCGACGATCTCGGTCATCTCGTACGACCGCATGCGCTGGCCGGCCATCCAGTCGAGGATGTCCGGCCCCGGCCAGTAGCCGCGCAGGCCGACCTGCAGGAACCGGTCGCCCCGGATCGCGCCCGACTCGATGAGCCGCCGCATCGGCTGCCCGTGGCCGTGCAGGTGGCCGAACTCGATGTCGCCGGTGTCGGCGTGCGCGTCGAAGTGGATCATCGAGATCCGGCCGAAGCCGTGGTGACGGGCCACGCCGGTCGCGTCGGGCAGGGCGATCGTGTGGTCGCCGCCGAGGACGACGGGGATCGCCCCGGAGGCCGCGATCGCGGCGACCGCGTCCTCGATCGCGCGCAGGCTGCCCTCGATGTCCCCGGCGTAGGTCTCCACGTCCCCGGCGTCCAGCACCCGCAGGTCCTTGAGGGCGTCCACCCGCAGCGCGAGGCTCGGGCGGGAGCCGTCGTGGGGGAGATAGCAGGTCTGGCGGATGGCGTTCGGGCCGAAGCGCGCACCCGGACGGTGGGAGGTGCCGCCGTCGAACGGCGCGCCCAGGATGACGACGTCGGCGTCCGCGTAGCCGGCGGGGTCGTCGAGGTCGCACCGCTCGACGCCGAGGAACGTGATGTCGGGGCCGAACATCTGGCCGTAGCGGGACAATCCAACTCCTGACGGACAACCGGTCTTATCGGGCATCACATGCTATTAGCCGACAAGGTGGACATGGTGCGGGCCTCGACGAGGAACGGGTCGAGCAGCCCCGGGGTGCCCGCGGTGGCGAGGCGCAGCGCCTCGGCGAGGTCGACGTCGCGCACCTGGTAGCCCTGCTTGCCCGCCGCCGTGGTCGCCGTCAGCGTCGCCAGGCCGGCCCGGCGCTGGAAGAACGAGCGCTCGATGTTCCAGCCGATGACGCCGTCGCACTCCAGCACCACGCGGCGGCGCACGATCGAGCCCCAGCGGGTGATCAGGTAGCCGGACGTCAGCGCGTGGCCGAGCGAGCGGTAGCGGTCGGCGGCCAGCAGGGCCGTCAGCGGCAGCAGGGCGGCGGTGGTGAGCCACGTCCACGAGGGCAGCCCGGCCCACCAGCACAGCGCGAGCAGCGCGGCCAGCACCAGCGCGTGCACGCCGTACGCGCGGGTGAACCTGCGGCGCAGCGCGGCCGGGCCGTGCGCGGTCAGGCCCGCGGTGACCGGCGAGGCGCCGCCGGAGGCCGCGGCATCACGGGCGTCCCGGGTGCCGGCGGAGACGCGGGGGAGCACGAGCCGGGCCACCGACACGGCCCGCTCACGCGGCGCGGGCGGCAGCAGCATCGATCCGCCGCGCTGGGCGCCCTGTGCCGCGCGCAGGCCGGTGGTCACCGCCGCCAGGCGGGCCCCGCGTACGGCGCGCAGGAGCAGCGGCTCGCCGACCTCGACGCCGCGCAGCCGCCGTTCCTCGATGGTGGTGGCCCGCGTGGTCAGCAGTCCCCGGGTCACGTGCAGGGTGCCCTCGGCGTGCCGGGTCAGCCGGAAGTTGCCGAAGGCCAGCACGTAGCCGAGCGTGGAGGCGACGCTCACGAACACGACCAGCACGAGCACCACCGTCGCGATCTCCAGCGGGAGCGACAGCGCGCTGAACCACCGCCAGGTCTCCCGGACGGGCCCGACCCGGCCGAGATCGACGTTGCCCTCCGAGACCAGGCGGGACACGAAGCCGGCGACGACGCCCACGGTGACGAGCCCGGACATCGTGAACGGCCCGAACCTGACCCACTCGGGACGCATCCGCGCGAGCTCGGTCTCCGCCGCCGGTGTGCTTCCGGCGGGAGGCGTCACGACGGCCTTCTCTGCCGAAGCGGTGGAGGCGGCGGGAGAGCGGTGCAGCAGTTCCACGCGCAGGCGGGCGGCCTCGGCGGTGGTCAGCGCGTCGAGCTTGAGCCGGCCCTCGTGTCTGCGCTCCGAGGTGCCCGTCCCCACCTCGACCCGGGCCAGGCCGAGCACGCGGTGCAGCACGTGGGAGGTGACGTCCACCGTGCGGACCCGGTCGCGGGGCACGGTCAGCACCTTCCGGGTCAGCAGGCCGCGGCGGACCTGCACGTGCTCCGGGGTGATCCGGTAGGTCGTGGTGAACCAGCGCAGCATGCCGAGCACGACCATGAGGCCGACGCCGCCGACGGTCCACAAATGGCCCTTCCCGCCGCTGCTCGACCCCGCGACCAGCAGGCCGAGCAGCGCCGGGGCGGCCCGTACGACCTCCTGGAAGGGGTGGACCACCAGCATGCGCGGGCTCAGCCGGCGCCAGACCGTCTCGGCCACGGGATCGATCATGTGGCGTCACCCGCCGTGGCCTGCGCCGCGGCCGTGAGGTCGGCGACCAGGCGCTGGGCGGTGTCCCGGTCGAGGCCGCCGACCTTGATCGGGCCGGCGGCGGATGCGGTCGTGACGGTGACGTTGGCCAGGCGGAAGAGCTGCTCCAGCGGACCGCGCTCGCTGTCCACGGTCTGGATGCGGGAGACGGGGGCGATGCGCCACTCCTGCTTGAACCAGCCCGACTGCGTGAAGACGGCCGCGGAGGTGGCCTCCCAGCGGTGCACCCGGTAGCGCCACTGCGGCATGACCGTGACGTGCGCCACCGCGACGACGGCGGTGACGACGAGAACGGCCGCGTGCGTGGTGACGGGCAGGGCGTTCTCGTCGTCCACCACGAGCCAGAACACCTGGGCCGCGATGACGACGAGCCAGCCGAGGGCGGCCCGGGCGGCCCAGTACCAGACGGCGGTACGGCTCACTCGATGCTGTGGGGATCGGAGGGTCGGGGTGTCCACGTCCCAACTCTGCCCGATCGCCCGCGTCGCGGCGTAGTGGAGCCGATCCTGTCCTTCTCAGGACAAATGTCATGCCCCCGGTGGCGTACGGCGGATCAGAGGGCGGACAGGAGCTTGTGGACGTGGGAGAGCGGGTCGGCGCCCACCGGGCGGACGGCGACCGTGGAGACGCCCGCCTCCCACAGCGCCCTGACGTGTGCGGACGCCTCTTCCGGCGAGCCCGTCGCCATGGCGACCTCCTCCGGCGGCACCCGCAGGAACGCCGCCTGCTCCTCCGCCGCGGGCCGCATGGCCTCGCGTGCGCCGTCGCCGACGTAGAGGTGGACGAACGCCACCACTTCGTGGTCGCCGGTCGCGCCGATCCGCTCGATCATCGACCGCACCTCCTCCGGGCCGAGTCCCTCGGGGAGGATCGTGCCCTGGGCCACCCGTCCCGACAGGGCCAGCGAGCGCGGGCTCACCACTCCGGCGAGGACCGGTGGCGGCTCGGCCGGCGGGTGGACGAGGCGGACGCCGTCCAGGCGCACCTCGCGTCCGTGCAGGGTGACGGTCTCGCCGCGCAGCAGCGCCCGTACGGACGTGATCGTCTCCTCCAGCAGCGACAGCGGCGACGAGGCGGCGGCGCCCGCCTGGCGCATCCACGCCTGCACGCCGTGCCCGATGCCTGCGGCGAGCCGCCCGGGGTGCAGGCGGGTCAGATTGGCCAGCTCCATCGCCAGCAGCATCGGATTGCGCAGGGGCGCCGGGGTGATGCCGAGGCCCACGCGCAGGCGTGAGGTCGCGGCCAGTGCCGTGGCCGCCGAGGAGATCCCGCCCGTCCAGCCGAGGTCCTCCACCACCCACAGGTCGGAGACCGCCGTGCCGTCGAGTTCCCCGGCGAACGCCGGGAGCGACTCCGGTGGCAGGTCGCGGTCGAAGACGACTCCAAGCCTCACGGGCGGCCCTCCAGCTCAGGCGAGATCGGCTCTGCGGCCCTCCGAGTATCCAGGACCCGGGGACGCGCCGCACGCGGGGGCCGTCCGGGCGTGACGCGGCGGAGGAGCGGGGCGGTGCGGGGGGAGGGCCGGGCCCGGACAGGGCCCGGCCGGATCACGGCGTCACCGCGGACGGCGGGTCACTCGCCCTCGGCGGGGCGGTTGGCCTTCTTGGCCTGCTTCGCCGAGCGGGCTTCCTTGATGGCCGTCCTCTTCGCCTTGCCGCTGGACTTCACCGGTTTCTTCTTCTGAGCGTCGTCAGCCATGATTCCCCCGGATGTACGAGGATGCGCCTTATGTGCGCATCTGTGGTGGTTGATACCCCAGAGGACGGAGTGGCATCCGAAGCGGTACGGCCCGCACACCGTGGTGATGCGGGCCGTGCCGGAGGGTGGGTCAGACCATCTGGTGCTGCTCGGAGCTGAGCGGGGCGGCGATGTCCTCCAGCGACCGCCGGGCCGCCTCCACGCCCAGGAACCACTGCACGAGTCCTGCCCCCATCATCAGGACCGCGCCGATGACGTAGCCGACCACGACGTTGCCGACGACCCCGCTCTCCACCAGGCGGCCGAACAGCACGGGCCCGATGATGCCGCCGAGCCCGGTGCCGACCGCGTAGAACAGCGCGATCGCCAGGGCCCTGGTCTCCATCGGGAAGATCTCCGAGACCGTCAGGTAGGCGCTGCTCGCCCCCGCCGAGGCGAAGAAGAACACCACCATCCAGCAGGCCGTGAGGGTCACCGGGGTCAGCACGTGCGCGTTGAACAGCGCGGCGGTGCCCAGCAGGAGCAGGCCGGACAGCACGTAGGTGCCCGCGATCATCGTCCGGCGGCCGATCGTGTCGAAGAACCGGCCGAGCAGGACCGGGCCGAGGAAGTTCCCGATGGCGATCGGGATGAGGTACCACGGCGTGGTGCCGTCCGGCACCTTGAAGAACGTCGACAGCACCAGCGCGTACGTGAAGAAGATCGAGTTGTAGAGGAACGCCTGGCCGACGAACAGCGACAGGCCGACGGTCGTGCGCTTGGGGTAGCGGCGCAGCAGCGTCGCCGCCACCTCCGTGAGCGGGGTGCGCTCCCGCTGGGTGATCCTGATCTCCCCGTGAGCCGGTTCGAGCGTCTTGCCGCTCTCCTCGCGGACATGCCTCTCGATCTGCGTGACGATCTCCTCGGCCTCGCGTTCGCGGCCGTGGATGAACAGCCAGCGTGGGCTCTCCGGCACCGTACGGCGGACCAGCAGGATCCCCACGCCGAGGACGGCGCCCAGGCCGAACAGCAGGCGCCAGCCGAGATCGGCCGGCAGCAGGCCGGTGTCGAGGGCGGGGATCGCGATGAGCGCGCCGAGCGCGGTGCCCAGCCAGAAGGAGCCGTTCACCACCAGGTCGACCGTGCCGCGTACGCGGGCCGGGATGAGCTCGTCGATCGCCGAGTTGATCGCGGCGTACTCGCCCCCGATGCCGGCGCCGGTGAAGAACCGGCACAGGTAGAAGTACCAGGCGTCGTGCGAGAAGGCCGTGGCCACGGTGGCGGCCAGGTAGAGGGCGAGGGTCAACAGGAAGAGCTTCTTGCGCCCGAACCGGTCCGTCAGGTGGCCGAAGAAGAGAGCGCCGAGGCAGGCTCCCGCGACGTACACGCCGGCGGCGATCCCGACCTCGCTGTCGGTGAGTCCCAGCCCGCTGTCCGGGTCCGTGATCCGGGGCCCGATGACCCCGACGATGGTCACCTCGAGCCCGTCGAGGATCCAGACGGTGCCAAGCCCGATGAGCACCAGCCAGTGCCAGCGGGCCCAGGGGAGCCGATCCAGCCGCGCGGGAATGTCGGTGCTTATTTGCGCCATATCGTCCCCTTCTTCGGAAGATATGGCGCCCGTCTACCCCGTATCGAGCCAGAAATTCGTTCTGCTTCTCACCGGTCCCGGCCGCGGGCGGTGCGGAGCGGAGTTCAGGCCGTCCTGGTGCCCTCGCTCTCCACGCTCCTGGGCGGCGGCACGGCGGCGTCGTGCCCGAGCTCGAACCATACGCAGACCCCGGTGCGGCTGGCCGACACGCCCCAGCGCCGGGTGAACAGGTCCACGAGATGGACGCCGCGGCCCGGCGTCAGCTCGGGGGACGTCCAGCAGCCGCAGCCCTGGGTGGACAACGTGACGCGGGCCGCGGCGGGCGCGACCAGGACCGACACGCCGTAGCCCGGCGGGCGCCCGCAGGAGACGGCGTGCCGCAGGGACTCGGCGACCAGCTCGCCGATCAGTTGCACGGCGTCGTCACGACAGGGGTGGCCGTCACCGAGGCGGCTCGCCACGAACCGCCGGGCGGCCCGCACCTGGGAGGGGGCTCCCGAGAAGGGACGTGAGATCGCGATTCTCCCCGAGAGGTTGAGAATTGTCATCCCGTGATAACTCCCTGTGCACCCGTCTGCGGATGGCGATTCGAGGTCCGTGCAAGACTTCGTTCATCCTGCACTTTGCAAAACGGCTACGCAATATGGCGAATGCACGATTGCATAGTTTCCTTTTGTGGCGAAAGGGAGAGTTCGGCCCATGAGGGGAGTAGGCGGCCCAACGGTCCGGCTCCGCCGGCTTTCCGGCGAGCTGACGCGTCTGCGGCGTGAATCCGGGTTCGTCCGCGAGGAGGTCGCCCGGCGGCTCGGCGTGGCGGTCTCCACCGTGTACCGGATCGAGTCCGGCCACACCCGCCCGCACACCCGGACCATCCGCGACCTGCTCGATCTCTACGGCGTCGAGGGCTCCGCGAGGGAGGCGCTGATCGCGCTGGCCAGGGACGCCGGCCGGCGCGGATGGTGGCGCGCCTACGACGACGTCCTGCCCGGGCCGTACGTCGGCATGGAGGCCGAGGCGTCCTCGGTGCGCAACTACGAGCCGCTGCTGGTGCCCGGGCTGCTCCAGACCGAGGACTACGCCCGTGCGGTCATCGGCGCCGCCCTGGTCAAGGACCCGGCGGAGATCGAGCGGCGCGCGGCGGCCCGGATGGAGCGCCAGCGGCGCCTGACCGGGCCCGACGCCATGGAGCTGTGGGCCGTCGTCGACGAGGCGGCGCTGCGCCGGCCGGTGGGCGGCCCGCCGGTGATGGCCGAGCAACTGCGCAGGTTGCAGGACACGGCCCTCCAGCCGAACGTCACCGTGCAGGTGCTGCCCTTCGACGCGGGCGCCTACCTCGGCATGGGCAACTCGCTGGCGATCCTGGCCTTCCCCGATCCCGGTGATGCCGACGTCGTGCTGCTGGAGAACATGAGCGGCGAACTGTACTTGGAGAACACGGCGGAGATCCGGGAGTACGTCCAGGTCTTCGATCATCTTCGTGCCGCCGCGCTCGGCCCGGAGAAGTCCATGGAAATGATCATTTCGGTCGAGAAGGAGATGGCAGGACGATGAGGGGACTCGTACCGGCGGACGACCTGGCCTGCGCGGTCTGGCGCAAGGCGGCGCGCTCGAACACCGTCGGCAACCAGTGCGTCGAGGTGGCGTGTCTGCGTGACGGCGTCGCCGTGCGCGACTCGAAGGATCCCCAGGGACCGCGGCTGATGTTCACCCCCGGCGAGTGGCAGGCGTTCATCGAGGGGGTGAAGGGCGGGGAGTTCGACCTGTCCTGAGACCTTCGTTTCCGTACGGCCCGCCCCTCGTCGCGCACCTGCCGGCGCGGGGCGGGCCGTACGGCGTTCCGCGAGTGGTCCGGAGCGTTCCGGGTGCGGTCCGGTGCGGCGGACCGGTATGGCGGGCGTTTCACCGGGCAGGAGACCTGGCATGCGACAGGAAGACGGCCGATACATCGATACCGAGGACGAGCCGGACATCGCCGGAGAGTTCGCCCCGTCCGCCACTGACCCGCCCAACGCGGAGCCCGACGACAAGAACCCGGACGAACGCTGGGACAAGCCGACAGAGGTATGAGGAGGACGTCATGACCATGGGAGTCGACCCGCGGGACCTGGGCGACGAGGACCTGCTCCGCGAGTTGCGCCACCTGCACGAGACCCGGTCGGAGACGCTCTTCCACGGGTCGGACGACGCGCTGGAGCGCCACACCTCGCGGACGCAGGAGCTGGAGGGCGAGTACCTCGCACGCTACCCGGACCGGCAGGTCGATCCGGAGCGGCTGCGTGAGGGGGCGAGACAGCGGAGTGCCTGACGAGAAGAGCCTGGAAGACGCCCAGGAGATGACGACGGCGGAGTTGGCGGTCTACGAGGCCGCCGCCGCCCTGAACGTGAAGGAACAACCGGCGACCGCCGCCGAGGTCGCGGGCATGACCGGGCTCCCCGAGGACACCGTACGGCGGTGCCTCGACAGCCTGGCCGCAGGCGGCAGGCTGCGGCCCGAAAACGGCGCCTACCTGCTCGGCGACCACGACTGGGGGCTCGAATACTGAGCGGTCGGTGCGATCCCTCGTGGGCCCAAGGAGCGGGATCGCTTCGCGCGATTCCACCGCCGTGAAAACGGGGGGTACGCGCTCAAAGCGGGCGGGTGCTTGGCTTGCGGCTGGTCGGCCGGTGTCCACGGGGGGTACGCGCTCTGAGCGGGCGGGTGCTTGGCTTGCGGCTGGTCGGCCGGTGTCCACGGGGGGT
>NZ_JBDJAW010000051.1 GCF_039649665.1 Microbispora sp. ZYX-F-249
AGAAGACAAGCCCTAGGGGGAGAACGTGTATGGGCCTCATCGGGCCTCCAGGGGGTTAACGAGTTTCTAACACGTGTTAATAATCGGTTACCTGAAGGGTGTCAAGACCCCCTCGTCCCCCGGCTGGCGCAATCCCTGGGTTTGACTTCTCGTAACGTTCGGCCGAAGGCCCGAGGGCCTGCCGACCGTTCCCGGCGGCTCCGAGCGCGTGACCCCAGAGCCCCCGTGAGTGCTCCGGCGGTCTGATCAGTGCCGCCCGGCTCCTGGCTCTGCCGGCGCGAAGGTCACCGCGCGCTGTCCGATCCGCGACCCGATCCTCGCGCGAACGCCGCGGCCTTCGTGTGGCAGCGTCCTAGCGAAGGTCCGGCAGGAGCCTTCGGATGGCGTCGGCGATGGCGGGGTCGACGGCGAACGACTGGATGAAGCGGGCGGCTGTCAGCCGCTCGCCGCGCAACTCGCGATGCAGGCCGACATAGAGGTTGGTCAGGGCCTCGTTCAGATGGAACTCGACCGTGTCGTACGGCGGGCCGGCGGGTGGCGTTCCATATCCCGCCAAGTCGCCAGTCACATCGTCGCGCTGCCACACGACCCGCGCGCCCTGGAAGGGGATCCGGGCCAGCTCCACGAGTGTGAAGATCGCGTACTCGACGAAGATCCCATCGGTGAACAGCGCCTTGCGCCCGTTGCGGTCGTTCGCGAAGCTGTGCGCCACCGGACAGGACCTCTGCAGCCAGTCGATGGACTCCAGATAGCGGGGCTTCGCGGCGTCCTCGACGACGACGAAGAAGTCCAGATCGGAGTGCTCGTCGAGCCGATCGTGCTCCGCGCCGGTCGAGCCGAGGCCGAGCAGCGCGAGCGCGTCCCCGCGCGTGGCCAGGTGTGCGGCGAGGTCGTCCAGCCGTCGCAGTATGGGGTGCATCCACGTCATCCCTCCGTGAAGAGTCGACGTTTCAGCCCGTACAGCCCCTGTGGCCGCCGAGGTCGCGACACCTGCTCTTGCGGTCACCGAGCGGTCCGGCCGAAGTTAACAGCCGGTTTCCGCAATGGGAAGACGTTGCAGATAATTGCTGCTTTGTTTCAAGATGCCTTGCGGCGTACAGCGGGAACTCGACCGGCCCCCGACTAGGGACAGATCGCTGCGAAAAAGATCGGATGCCCTCCAGGTCTCCGGAGTGCATGCGCTTAAGCAACTGTCCTCGGGTTTCGTCGTGCCGCCGGCTGGGCGCTCAACTCGCCCTCTCCGATCCCTGCAAGAAATTGCTATGAACGGAACACATTTCGGCTTGTCAGCCGATGTATCCACTCTGACCTGCGGAAATTATTGCAAGACTGTTGACAGTGGGGCAACGTTACCTCCAGTCTTTCGCCCGTAGAACACCTTGGTGGCGCGCAGCATCACGCCTTCCCGTTTCACCCTCCCTGAAGCCCCACCTACTTATGGTCGCCCGGAGGCCGATCCATGACGGCAGACAGTGACGTCCCGCATTCCCCGATCACCCTGGAGAGCGGGAAGGACCCCTTACACGGCGACGTCGTTCTCGGGTCGCCGCGCGCCTGGGCTCCTCACCTTTGGTGGATCAGCCTGCTCGGAGGCGGGGCCGGAGCAGCGTTCGTCTGGCTGGCCACGCCACACGGCCGGGAGATCCAGGCGGTGTGGCAACTCGGCGTCAAGCTGCTGGCCTTCGCCTGCCTGTGCTGCGCGATCGCGTTCTTCCCGTGGGCATCGCGCCGCCTGTACTGGCTGTTGTACGTCCCGCTCGTCTTCTTCACCGGCTACGTGCTCCCCCGGATCAGCTACTTCTACTACGGCGACACCGCACGGGCGCAGGGCGGCAGCTTCTACACGCACCTCTATCTGTTGCTCTATCCGGGGATTGTGCTGAGCGTGGCCGCGGCCTACCGGCTGGGAGGCGGAAGCCCCGGAAACTGCCTCAAGCTCGCTGTGAACGGCGTCATCATCGTGTTCTCCGGCTTCCTCGACATCATGTGGCAACTGGTGAACCCCATCCCGATTCCCGAACTCATCGACGCCCCCCACATCGCGGTGTTCACCGGCGGCCCCATCTCTTTCGGCGCAACGATCCTGTTCGCGCTCGCGCATGTCCCCATCGTCGTCGGAGTCGCACTGCTCCCGCTGGACCGATGGATCGACCGCCTGTTGGGGATCACACCCCCCGCAGTGGTGCGATGACCCGCCTCGCCGCCGGAACCAGGCCACCCGTGTACCCGAAGCCAGAGGAGGTGGAACCATGCTGACCTTTTCCAGTGGGTCCCCGGCCGCTACCCGCACCATCGACGTCTCCGTGGCGGCGCCCGCGTACAACGAGGCGGACACCATCGCGGCGGTGGTGGGCGAATGGCAGGACTACCTGGAGCGGCACCCGTCGGTCGGAGAGTGGGAGATCGTCGTCTGCGACGACGGGAGCACCGACGCCACAAGCGGTGTCCTGGCCGGTCTGTCGGGCGACTGCCCCCGGCTGGTGGTCGTCACGTTCGAGCGCAACCGCGGGGCGGGTGCCGCGATCGCCGCCGCGATCGCCCACACCCGGCTCGACTGGGTGGTGCTGCTCGATTCGGACGGCCAGTTCCCGATCGCCAACCTCGACCGGGTCCTGCCGCGCGTCCAGGCCGGGGAGGCCCTGGCGTTCTCCGGCGCCCGGATCAGGAAGGCCGACGGCGTGGCCTACCGGTGGGGGTCGGCGGCCAGCGGCGCGGTGAGCAACCTGCTCCACCGCACGCGCTACCGCGACTTCAACTCGATCTTCAAGGTGGTGCACGGCCCGCTCTTCCGGTCGCTGCCGCTGGAGTCGGCCGGGATGAACTGCTCGACCGAGATCACCGCGCGGGTCGCCGAGATGGGCCACGAGTGGGTGGAGGTCCCGATCGAGCACCGGGAGCGCGGCGGCGGCACGCGCGGCTGGCGCTACTGGCGCGGCGCCCGCGACCGGGCCCTGTTCGTCGCCTATCTCGGCTACCGCCACTGGCTGCTGCGCCGGGGCGTCCTGCGCGCCCCCGCCGGCCCGGGGCAGCGGCTCGCCGTCAGTGGGACCTCCTCCGGCCCCGGGGAGGCGCGATGAGTGCGGAGCACCTCGAGGGAGCGGCCGTGGTGCTGTTCAGCGGAGGCCGCGGCGGAGCCAGCATCGCTCGTGGACTCGTGCGGACACCCGGGACCACTCTGTCAGTGGTGATCAACGGGTACGACAACGGGTTGTCCACCGGGGTGCTCCGGCACTACCTCCCCGGAATGCTGGGGCCGTCGGACTTCCGCAAGAACCTCCTGCTCCATCTCGACGCCGGGAGTCCGGCGCAGGCGGCGCTGACCACCCTGCTGGAACACCGCCTACCGCCAGGGGCGACACGGCGGGACCTCGCCGCTCTCGTAGGCGCACTTGCCGTCCCGGGGCCGGGGAACGGTCCCCCGTGCGATGGCATCGGCAGCCGCCAGGACTGGCGGATGTTCGCAGCGCTGCCGTCGCGGGTGCGCGCTGCAGCGGTGCGGGACCTGTCGTTCATCGTAGGCCGGCTTGGCAGCCACCCCGAGGGAATCGACCTCACCGACTGCGCGCTGGGCAACCTGCTGTTCGCCGGGGCCTACCTGCGGCTGGGCGAGGACTTCAACGCCGCTGTCCGCGCCTGTGCGACAGTCTTCCAGTCACCCGCCCGCCTACTCAACGTGACGAACGGTGAGAACGCCTACCTGACCGCCCTCAAGCAGGACGGCCGTATCCTTGCCGACGAGGCCGACATTGTCGCGCCTCAGTGCGACACCGCCATCACCGACCTGTATCTGCTACGCGAGCCGATCACCCCGCGGCGCCTGGTCGAACTCGAGGCGCTCCCCGTCGAGCGCATCCGGCGGGCCCTGACCCACGCAGCGGCCGAGGTGACGCTGAACCCCGAGGCGGACCGCGCGATCCGCGACGCCGATCTCATCGTGTACGGTCCTGGGACACCGCACTCCTCACTGCTGCCCACCTACCTCACGCCTGGCGTCGCCGACGCCATCTCCGGCAGCAGGGCCACCACCAAGGTTTTCGTCGTCAACATCCACGACGACCACGACGTCCAGGGACTGGGCCCGCATGCGCTGATGCAGCGCACCCTGTCCTATCTGGGCGACCCATGCAATGAGCGGCGCACGGTCACCCACGTCCTATGCCATCGGGCCACGTCCTCCGGTGCCCCGCCACGCGAGACGGACCGCGGCGACTGGGCGGGCGCACGCTGGATCGTCACCGACCTAGAGGACCCCGAGCGCCCGGGCGTGCACTGCGGCCGGCGCACGCTCTCCGCTCTGGCGGCCATCGTGGGCACGACCGCCGGTGGGGCGGCCCTGGTGAGGGCCGGATGAGCGTGGCCCGCGCCCGGAAGGTCACCGCCACGAACACCACCGGCCCCGTGGACGCCCTTCCGGACGACATCCTGACGTCGAGGCTGGTAGCCACGCGGCGGGTCTGGCTGTGCGATCTGGACGGCACGTTGGTGGACTCCGCTCCGGTCCACGAGGCGGCGTTTCGCGACGCCATCGCCGAGGTCGCGCCGGAGCTGCTCGGCTCCTTCTGCTACGGAGCCCACGCCGGCGCCGCCACGCGCGAGGTGGTGGCCGCACTGGGCGCGGCCCCCGAGGCCGCCGAGCGCCTGATTCGGCGCAAGCAGCAGCTGTACCGTGAACGGGTCGAGGCCGGAATGGTTCCCCTCCTTCCCGGCGCCCGCCGGTTCCTGGAGCGCCTGACCGGCACCGGTCGCATGCTCTACCTGGTCACCGGCGGCAGCCGTGAGTCGGTCCGGCGGGTTTTGTCCGCATGTGCCATGGCCGGCTACTTCCGCGCCGTTCTGACCGCCGACGATGTCGCCAGCGGCAAACCCGACCCTCGCTTCTACCGGCACGCCTGCCTGCTGTGGTCCCTCGACCCGGCCGACTGCCTCGCGCTGGAGGACTCCGCCCACGGGGTGGCCTCCGCCCTCGGCGCCGGACTGGTGACCCTCCAGGTCCACGCGGCCGTAACCGTCCCGGGGGCCGTACCGGTGCGGCACCTGGACCAGCTCACACGCCTCATCGATGCGGAGACGGACGACAGTGAGTGACCTGCGTACCTGTGCGGTGATCCCGGCGGCCGGGCAGGGCAGCCGCCTCGGCATGGAGACCCCCAAGATCATGCTGGAGATCGCCGACGGCGTCACCGTGTGGTCCCTGCTTCTGCGCCGCCTGCGGCCATGGGTGGAGCACGTCCATGTGGTGCTCTCCCCCAGCGGCGAGGCACCGTTCCGGCGGCTCGCGGCGGAGGAGATCGCCCGCGGGGAGGTCTCCGTGAGCGTACAGGCCGAACCCACCGGCATGGGCGACGCCGTGTTCGGCGCGGCTCCATACTGGCGGGACCACGACGCCATCCTGGTGGTTTGGGGCGACCAGGCGAACGTGTCGGCCGCGACGCTCCGCCGGGTCGTCCACGTCCATGGGGAAACGGCCTCACCGGACCGGCCGGGACTCACCATTCCTCTGGTCCCACTGCCGGACCCGTACGTCGAATACGAGTACGACGCCGCGACCTCCGGGCTGCTGGGGGTACGGATGTCCCGCGAGGGCGACCTTTGCCGTCCGGGCGGCCTCGGCGACGTCGGTGTCTTCTGCCTCAGCACCCGGGGACTGACGGAAGCATGGGACCGTTACCTCGCCGAGGTCCTTCCCGGGACGGTCACCGGCGAGGTCAACTTCCTGCCGTTCCTGCCCTATCTGTCCGGGGAAGGCCGGCCGGTGACCGTGGTGCCGGCGGGCGATCCGGACGAGGCGCGCGGCATCAACACCGCGGCCGACCTCGAGTTCGCCCGGACCATCTACCTGCGGCGGGCGGACTGATGGACCGTCCGAACCGGGTCTACGCCGTCTGCTCCGAGGTTCCGCCCGAGGTCGTGGGGGGCCTCGGGCGGTACGCCGAGCGAATGATGGACCCCCTCAGCCGATGTGGCGTCCCGGTCGAGGTATTCGGGGCCGCCGGACGGTGCCGGGCGCCGCGGACCGAACGCTCCGGCGACGTCACACTGCACCGGCTGGCCTCCGCCGGCCTGGGCCTCGTCGGGAATCCCCGTCTGCCGCGGGCGCTGCGGCTGCTGGGCAGGACGGCCGGGCTGCTCGTGTTCAACTTGCGCGCCGCCGTGCGCATCCTGCGCGCCGAGGCGGACCGCTCCGGGCCCGGACGGGCCGGGGCGGCCGTCGCGGTGCACGACTGGATGGGCTGCCCGGCCGGGATCCTGTGCCAGGTGCTCGGCCGCATGCCGGTCGTGTTCCACGTCCACACCCGCGAGCTCAACGCGGCCCCAAGGCAGCACGGCCGGCGCGGGCGGCGCCGTCCCCCGCACGCCGCCGTGCTCGACGCGCTGGAGACGGCCCAGGCCCGGATGGCGCGCCTCATCGTGGTGCCGAGCGCCACGATGCGCGACGAACTGACGGCCCGGGGCTGGCCGGCCGACCGGCTGCGCGTCGTGCCACACGGCTTCGAGGACCCCGAGCTCCTGCGGCTGGCCGGCCTGCCGGGCGAGGAGCGCGACCGGATCCGCTCGGCGGTCCGGCGCCGCTACCTGCCCGGCGGCGAGGGCCGGCTCGTCGTCTTCGCCGGCCGCCTGTCCCCCCACAAGGGCGTCTACACCCTGGTGCGAGCCGTACCTCGGCTCGTCGAGGAGCACGCCGCCACCCGAGTCGTGCTCATCGGCGCCGAGCTCCCGCAAACCGACGACGCCACCGTGCTGGCCCGGCTTGTCGAGGAGACGGGCACCGCCGCACACGTGGTCGCGGGGAACCGGTTCCTGCCGTCCGCCGAGGTGTTCGCGCACTTCCTCGCCGCCGACGTGTGCGTCTTCCCCTCTGTATACGAGCCGTTCGGCCTGGTCGCCGTCGAAGCCATGGCACTGGCCCGGCCCGTGGTCGTCGGCCCCGGCTACTCGCCTGAGGTCGTCGGCGATGGCGCGCTGCGCTGCGCCCACGACGACCCGGAGGAGCTGGCCAGGCTACTGCTGCATTGCCTCCACGACCCCCAGGCCTCGGACCGGCTGGCCCGGAGAGGCTCCGCGTACGTCCGGGAGCGCTACAGCTGGGCCCGGACGGCCGAGCGCACCCTGTCGGCATACGGCGAGGCGGCGCGGTGACACCGGGGCGAACGGCGACCGGCGTGCGGGTGCGGGCCGCCGGACTCCTGGCCGCCCACGGCTGGGCGGTGGGGCCGACCCTGGTGAACGCCCTCGCCAGCGGGGTTTCCGCAGCGACCACCCTGGCCGTGGCCTGGGGCATCGGCGCCGCCGCCTTCGGCCGCTTCACCGTGGTCCTGTCGATCGGGTTGATCGTGGTCGTCCCCATGGTGATGGGCCTGCACTTCGTGATGTACCAGGAACTGCCGCGGACCGAGCCCGCCGGCCACCCGGCCCTTGTGACGACGGCTCTGCTGTCCACGCTGGTGCTGGGGACCGCCCTGTGCACCGCGGGACTGCTGGCCGCTCCCGTGCTGACCGCCGTGTTCGGCGTCGACGTCCGCACGCTCTGCTTCGGGCTCGCCCTGGCACTGTCCCTGACGGCCGCGTACCTGACCGAGAGCTTCCTACGCGGGCTCAGGAGGTACGCCCTCACCGCCGGCCTGAAACTCGCCGTCGCCGTCGCCTACGTCGGCACATCGGCGTACTGCCTGGTCGTCCTCGGGATCAGGGACGCCTACCTCTATCTCGCCGCCCTCATTACGTCTAACGTGCTCTTCGCCGTCGCCTCCGCGGCGGGTTTCCGGGTGGCGCCGCGCCTCTGGTCGGCGGCGCTGGCGCGCTCGCTGTACCGGCACGGCGCCTACCTGACCGCCCTCACCGCCCTCACCGCCGTACTGTTCGGGGTCGACGTCATCTTCCTGAACCACTGGACGACCCAGGCGGACGTCGGCGTCTACTCGATCTACAACAACTTCCCCAAACGGCTGCTCGGCGTGCTGTTCACCGACGGCGTCGGCCTGGTGCTGCTCCCCACGCTGGCGACCATGCACAAGCCCACGGCACTGCGGCGCATCGGCCGCCTGTCCCCCGCAGTCTTCGCCGCGACCGCGCTCGTCTCGTTCGCGGCCAGCGCGGTGTTCTTCCTGCTGCTGCGTGCCGACTACCCCTACTCGCCGGGGCTCATGGCGCTCTCGGCCGCGGGAATCGGCGTCCACACGGTCTTCAATCTGTACTCGCTCGCTCTGCTCATGGACGGGGTGCGGGGGGCGAGGGCCCTCATCGTCGCCCAGGTCGCGAGCACTCCCCTCGTGCTCGGCTGCCAGGCGGCGCTCATCGCCTGGCAGGGCCTGGCCGGCGGGCTGTGGGCGTTCGCGCTGTCCAATCTCGTCCTCGTCGCCGTCATCGTCGCCGTCTGCCGCCGGATGTACGGCCGGGCGGAGGCGGTGGACGACTGACCCGGCCCCGGAGACGTCACCATGAGGATCGCCCAGATCATCACCCAGTTCCCGCCCAACATCACGGCCGGGCTCGGCCGCTACATCGAGGAGATCACCCCTTATCTGGCGGCCCGCCACCGGCTGACCGTGTTCACCCTCAACGACGGCCGCCTTCCGGTGCACGAGCGGATCGACGGGGTCGCCGTGTATCGGCCCATGGGTCGCGTGCTCGGCGCGCTCGGCCGCCGCCGGCGCCTCAACCGCACGCGCGGCACGGACTTCCTCCTGCTCGGGCTGATGGTTGTGACGAGCAACTGGCGTTACTTCCTGCGGCTGTGGGGCGCGGGACGGGATGGGCGGCCCGACCTGGTCGCCGTCCACGACTCGACGAACTTCCTCGCCGGTCTGCTCTGCCACTACGTCCTGCGGCTCCCTGTGGTCCTCCACATCCACACGACGGAGTACGGCGTGGACCGCGGGCGGGGCGGCCTCGTGCGCACGGTGTTCGCGGCGATCGAGCGGTGGCTGGCCCGCGTCGCCCGACGCGTGGTCGTCCCCACCCCCGAGGTCCGGGAGCAACTGGCCGCCGCCGGTTGGGATCGGTCGTCGATCGACGTCGTGTGCCTGGGCGGCACCTTCGAACGGCTTCTGGCCGCCTCCGGTCCCGCCCTGGACGGGCTTCGCGCCGGCAGCGAGGCCCTGCGCACCAGGCTGGGGATCCCCGCCGGGGACCCCGTGCTGCTGTTCGTCGGCCGCCTCGAACGGCAGAAGGGGATTTATCAGCTGCTGGAGGCGATGCCGCGGATCGCCACCGCCGTCCCGGGACTGCGACTGGTGATCGTCGGGGAGGGCGACCATGCCGGAGTCCGGCGGATCGTCGCCGAAAGCGGGCTGGACGGGCGGGTGCTCGACTCCGGCGGCTGGGTGGACCGCCGGGCGCTGCTGGAGTACTACGAGATGGCCGACGTCTGCGTCTTCCCCTCTCTCTTCGAGCCGTTCGGCCTGGTGGCGACCGAGGCCATGGCGCTGGCCAAGCCGACGATCCTCGGCCACGGGTTCTCCCGTGTCTTCCTCGGCGACCGGGACCGGCCCGCCGTTCGGTTCGTGCGCGCCGCCGAGCCCGGCGACATCGCCCGTACGGTCGTCGAGGTCATGACCGACCCGGACCTGCGCCGGGCGCTGGCCGAGCGCGGCGAGCGGCTCATCCGCGAGCGGCTGAGCTGGGCCCGGGCGGCCGACGAGACGCTCACGGTGTACAAGGCGGCTTTGCGCCCGGCTGTCTCGTACGGGTGACCCCTCGCCCGAATAGCACCGTGCAATTGTTTCAGAAACCTTGCAAAAGCTGAAATCGTCGGTTAATGATCGGCGAGGGGCGCGAGGACGATGCAAGTTCGCCCAGTTCAGCAGGCACAAAGCGAGCTCCCGCCTGACGGATGTGATCGAAGACACAGGTACGACGGACGCCCGTCGATCTCGCAGCTAAACGGGCCGACAGTCACGGATTCCGCCGTCCACATGGCGACGAGACCGCGAATCCGTGAGCCGGAACCCGCTTGAGTGAAACGGATTTCGCAAATTTTCAGATTTTTGCGCAAGATCTAGCCTTGCCTTGCAGTGATCGACCCGACGTGGGAGGAACAGGTGACAAGGCGCATCACCCGCAAGATGGCGACTCTCGGCACGGGCCTGGTGTCCCTGCTGGGAGCAGCCCTGGCCACCGCGAGCCCCGCCAGCGCGGACGACGGCGCGGCGCCGAGCTGCGTCAGCTACTACCAGAGCTACTACTACCTGCAGGCCGAGAACACCTGCGATTACGACGTGCACGTCTACGCGGTTTATGCCTCGGGCCCGTCGGCCTCTTCCAACTACCTCAAGGCGCACACCGGCCCGACGACCATCGGCTCGGGATACGGCTTCAGCAACGTGCAGTCCCTGCGGCTGGCCGCGAAGGTCACCGTCTGGGTGCACTACAACGTCGGCTACGGCAACAACGTGGCCATCCGCGGCGACGCCTCGCCCCTCAGCTGGAGCACCGGGCAGGCGTGCGTGAACCGGGCCGCCGATCTGTGGGAGTGCACGGTCAGCGGCATTCCCGGCGGCACCAACTTCCAGTACAAGGTGCTGATCAACGACAGCACCTGGTCCACCGGTTCGAACTACACGGGCGTCAGCGGCCACGGCCACGACATCACGCCCAGCTTCTAGCCCTATGCGACGCGCTCCCGGACGTGGTCCGAGGGCGCGTCGCGCGTGACCTCGCACCCCACCTCATCCCCAGCATCAGGGAGAACCCTTGCGAAGTTCATCCGTGGCCGCCGCTCTTACGGCGGCCGCTCTGCTCGGCCTGCCCGCCGTGTCCGCGGCGGCGCAGACCGATCCCACTCCGCGCGCGGCCGAGGCGGCGCAGGGCGGCGACCACACCGTCACTCTCGTTACCGGCGACACGGTGAAGGCCCGCCTGGAGGGTCACGACCTGCGCGTCCTGTCAGTCGAGCCGGGTGAGGGACGCACAGGCGTAACCTTCTCCGTCACCGACCGCGGCGACCAGGTGTCGGTGGTCCCCTCCGACGCGGCCCCGCTCATCCGGGCCAACCGGGTCGACTCCCGGTTGTTCGAGGTGGGCACGCTGATCGCGGACGGCTACGACGACGCGCGCAGCCAGTCCATCCCGGTCATGACCACCTACCGCAAGAGCACGACCAGCGAGAACGCCGACCGGGCCCGCGACGCCTTCGGCCGCGCGGCCAAGCGCCGGCACGACTTCCCCCGCCTGGGTGTCAGCGCGTTCGCCATCGGCAAGAAGTCCGCCCGCGACGGCTGGCGCGTCCTGACCGGCGGCTCGGCCACCCCCAGCGGCCTGCAGGGCGGCGTCACCAAGCTGTGGCTGGACGGCAGGGTCACCGCCGGCCTCGACCAGAGCGTCCCACACATCGGCGCCCCCACCGCCTGGGCCTCCGGCTACGACGGCACCGGGGTCAAGGTGGCCGTGTTGGACACCGGATACGACACCGACCACCCCGACCTGGCGGGCAAGGTCCTCGCCTCCGCCGACTTCACCGGAAGCACGACCGGTGTCGAGGACATCAACACCCACGGCACCCACGTCGCCTCGACCGTCGCCGGGTCCGGCGCCGCCTCCGGCGGCCTCTACAAGGGCGTGGCCCCCGGCGCGAGCCTGGTCATCGGCAAGGTCCTCGGCGACGACGGCTACGGCTACGACTCCTCCATCATCGCCGGGATGAACTGGGCGGTGAACGACCAGGGCGCCAAGATCGTCAGCATGAGCATCCAGAGCGGCGGTGGCAACCCCGACGCCCCGATCCCCACCGCGATCAACAGCCTGACCTCCCAGTACGACGCGCTGTTCGTGGTCTGCTCGGGCAACTACGGCCCCGGCACCTCCACCATCAGCTCCATCGGCGCGGCCGGGTCGGCGCTGACCGTGGGCGCGGTGGACCTGACCGACACCGTGGCGAGCTTCTCCAGCCGCGGCCCCGTCGGCGACCAGGGCATCAAGCCGGACATGACCGGCCCGGGCGTGGACATCACCGCGGCCGTCCCCGGCGGCGGCTACGGCAGCAAGAGCGGCTGCTCGATGGCCACCCCGCACGTCGCGGGCACGGCCGCGCTCGTCAAGCAGCGCCACCCCGCCTGGGGCGCGCAGCGGCTGAAGGACGCCCTGATGGGCACCACCGCGGCCGCCGCCGGGTCCACCCCCTACACCTACGGCACCGGCCGGGTCGACGTGGCCCGCGCGGTCAGCCAGCAGCTCACCGCGAACCCGCCGAGCGCCGCCCTCGCGGTCACCACCGCGCAGCCCACGGCCACCCGCGCCGTGACCTACACCAACGACGCCGCCACCCCGGTCACGCTCAACCTGGCCGTCTCCGCCACCGATTCCGGCGGTACGGCTCCCGCCCCGGCGGGCCTGTTCACCCTGAGCGCCAATCAGGTGACGGTCCCCGCCAACGGCACCGCGCAGGTCACCGTGACCCTGCACCAGGTCAACGGCACCTACAGCCTGTACGGGGGAGTGCTGACCGCCACCTCCACCGGCGGGGCGTCGGTGCGCACCTCCCTCGGCGCCAAGGTCGAGCCGACGTCCACCACGACGACGGTGCGCGTCCACTACAACGTGGGCTGGGGCAACAGGATCACCATCCGCGGTGACACCTCCCCGCTGACCTGGAGCAGCGGGCAGGACTGCGTCAATAAGGCGGCCGACCTCTGGGAGTGCTCGATCACAGGCATTGCCGCCGGCCAGCAGTTCCAGTACAAGCCGCTGATCAATGACAGCACCTGGTCGACCGGCTCGAACTACTACGGCGTCGGCGGCCAGACCTCCGACGTGTACCCCACGTTCTGACCTGTCCCCGATCGGCGGGATAGCCTCCGGCCGCGGTGTCCTCACACCGCGGCCGGAGGTCGTGTCCCCGGTCGTCAACGGCGGCCACGTACGGTCTCGTAGCCGATCAGGTCGTCCGGCACGGCGTCCGGGACGTGCTCGTCGAACCGCGCCAGCGCCCGGAAGCGGGCCGAGACGAGCACGACCGCGGTGATGGCCAGGCCGAAGCACACGTACATGAACCCGATGCCGCGGCCGGCGCCGACCCCGATGAGGGCGCCAACGCTGTCGGCGAGCGGCCCACCCGGGGCAAGCAGCGGCTCGAAGACCTGCGCGCCGTACGGCGCGACGAGGCCGAAGCCGACGGGCAGGGTGGACCATGCGACCAGCGTGTTGAGCGCGATGACCCGGCCGTGGAACCGCTGCGGCACCTTGACCTGGATGATCGTGGCGTAGACGCCGTTGACCAGGGCGAGGCACAGCGACATGCCGAACGCTCCGGCCGCGATCAGGCCCAGGTCGGCCCGGAGGCCGGTGACCAGGCAGGCCCCGGCGAGGGCCAGGGTCGCCAGCAGGACACCGCGGAGCCTTCGCCGACGCGGGCCGCCCCAGACGGTCATGACCACGCCGCCGACGAACGCGCCCAGGCCGCCGGCGAACGACACCCGTGCCACCTCGGGGAGCCCGGCGAACGCCAGGACCAGCGGTGAGATCATCAGGAACAGCGGTGACAGGAAGACGTTCAGCGCCGCAAAGAATCCGAGCATGCTCCGGAAGCCGCGGCTGCCCCAGGAGTAGCGCAATCCGCCCAGCATCTCCGCCGCGATGCTCTCCCGCCGCCTCGCCGCCATCGTCCGGGGGAACCGGGTCACCAGCACCACTCCGATCGCCAGCGCGTAGCTGGCGACGTCGATGACGAGGATGCCCTTCAGGCCGATGAGCGACATCAGGCCCGCCGCGACGAGGGGGACGACGAGCTGGGCCGTCCCGGTCGCCATCTGGACGAATCCGTTGGCGTGGCCGAGGAAGCGCTTGGGGACGAGCTGCGGAACCGAGGAGGCGTAGGCGAGGCGCTGGAACGTCAGCGCGACGGACAGGCAGACGATCAGGGGGTAGATCTGCCAGATCTCCAGATTGTTCGTCCACAGCAGCGTTCCCAGGACCAGCTGGGTGCCTCCGGCGGCCAGGTCGCCCGCCAGCAGCACCCTGCGCCGGTCGAACCTGTCCACGATCACCCCGGCGAGCGGCGAGACCAGCATGCCCGGCAGCAACCCGAGCACGGCGAACAGTGCGAAGTTCACCAGCGATCCGGTGGTCAGGTAGATCCAGAGCGGTATCGCGAACTCGGTCAGCGCCGATCCGACGATCGAGACCAGCTGCCCGGCCGCCACCGTGCCGAACCGCCGCATGCTCGGACCCGGTTCACGTGCCTTCCCCTTGGGGGATCCCAGGCGCACGGCCGGCAGCGCCTCCTGCTCCGACGTGTCGTGCACCCACCACGTGGACTCATCCGTACGGCCCAGGCGTCCCGGGTCGCCGTCGGCCATCGCCCGGTGGACGGAGGTGAGGATCTGGGCGAGCTCCCCGGCCCGATACCTGAGGAAGAAATGTCCCGCCTCGTCGAGGACGGCCACGCCGGTGCGAGCCGACAGCAGATGCCACTCGCGAAACCGTTCCTGGTAGAACTCGGTGGCCGGGTCACGGTCGCCCACCACGGAGATGATCGGCGCGCGGAGCGGCCGCGTGCCCTCGTCGAACAGCCGGGTGAAGTACCGCTCCGCCTCCCTGGTGCCCTTGCGACGGTTGTCGATCACGAGCTTGAGCTGGTCGCGGCCCAGCTCGTCGACGTCCAGGCCGGCCGCCCGCAGCGCGTTGGCCCACAGCCGGTCGCCGCGCAGCCGGTCGGTGAGCTCCGGCAGGCGGGCCAGCCGGCTCTTCAGCCGGGCGAAGGGGAAGATTCCACCGAGGTAAACGGCGTCCACCTCGCGCCCCGCCGCCTCCAGACCGCGGGCGATCTCCACCGTCAGCATCACGCCGAGGCCGCAATGGCCGTACAGCGCGAGCGGCCCGTCGACGCCGTCGAGGATCTCCTGCACGCACTCGGCCGCGACCTCGTCCAGCGGCCTGGCTTCCTCCCCCAGCTCGTGCCCGGGGACGGCGATCGAGTGCAGTGCCCAGCCGGGGGGCATCTCGTCGGCCAGCGGCTTGTAGATGGCAGCGCTGCCCCCGCCGTACGGCGCGCAGACCAGCGTGGCGGTGGCAGGCCCGGCCGGAGTGAGCCGGTGCAGGAGCCGTCGCGGCCCGTCGTCCTCCCCGTCGGCGAGCCGTGCCAGCGCCCGCACCGTGGGATGCCGGAAGAGGTCCATGACCGTGATCAGCCGGTGCGGCACGACCGTCCGCAGCCGGGCGACCACCTGCATGGCGAGCAGCGAGTGGCCGCCGAGGTCGAAGAAGTCGTCGAGCGCCCCGACCCGGTCGAGCCCCAGCACCCGCTGCCAGACCTCGGCGATCGCCTCTTCCGTCGCGGTCCCCGGGGTGACGAAGCCGGCCTCCTGGTCGGGGCGGTCGTCGCCGGGATCGGGCAGCGCGGCGCGGTCCACCTTGCCGTGCGACTTGAGCGGCAACGCGTCGAGCCACATGTACCGGGACGGGATCATGTAGTCGGGCAGCAGGCCGCGCAGCGTCTCGCGCAGCTCGGTCGCGGCCGGCCGCGACCCGCCGCCGGGATGTCCGAGGTAAGCGATCAGGCGGCCGTCGCGCAACTCCACCACGGCCTGCGCGACGCCGGGAAGCCCGGCGAGCACGGACTCGATCTCACCGAGCTCGACGCGATAACCGCGGATCTTCACCTGGTGGTCGTCGCGCCCCAGGAACTGTAGGTCGCCGCTCGGGAGCCAGCGTGCCAGGTCCCCGGTCCGGTAGAGGCGGGCGCCGGGCCCGCCGTACGGATCGGGGACGAAGCGTTCGGCGGTCAGCCCCGGCCTGCCGAGATAGCCCCGCGCCAGCCGCTCGCCGCCGATGTGGACCTCCCCGGCCACACCCACCGGCACCGGCCACATGTGCTCGTCGAGCACCCGGATCGACGCACCCGGCAGCGGCCTGCCGATCGGCAGCGTCGTGCCCGCACCTTCGCCGCCCGGATCGCCACCGGGCCCGACGGTGAACGTGGTCACCCCCACGGTCGCCTCCGTCGGCCCGTAGTGGTTGACGACCCGGCACCGACCCGCGGCCGCGAGTTCCCTCGCCAGCGACCAGGGCGCCGCCTCTCCGCCGAGGATCAACAGACGCCGGGGCAGCAGTTCCTCGGGCCGGGCGTCGGCCAGGAGGGCGGACAGGTGGGATGGGGTGATCTTCAGGTAGTCGGCCCCGATCCCGGCAAGGTGGGCGGCGAGCGCGGGCGCGGCCGTACGTGCCGGGATGAGATGCAGCGTGCCGCCGGTCATCAGCGACAAGTAGAAGACGGTCACGCCGAAGTCGAAGGCCAGCGACTGCAGCAGGGCGAAGGTGCCGCCCGGCTCGACCTCGAACCGTTCGCGGACGCCCGCCAGGTAGTTCACGACCTCACGGTGCTGCACCGCGACGCCCTTGGGCCGGCCGGTGGTGCCTGAGGTGTAGATCACGTACGCGAGGTCGACGGGCCGGACGTCGCCCCGTACGGGGCCATCGTCCTCGTCCTCGAGATCCGCCAGGCTCACGGCCGTGACGGCGGCGGGGAGGCGGCCACGCAGCCCGGGCGTGACGACGGCGACCTTCGCCGCGGAGTCGGTCACGGCGTGTGCCAGCCGGTCCCGCGGGTGCTCGGGGTCGAGTGGCACGTAGGCGCCACCCGCCTTGAGCACCCCGAGAACCGCCACCGCGACGTCGACGGACTGCTCCATGCAGACGGCCACCCGCTCATCCCGCCCGACTCCGTGGCGCCGCAGGCGTCGGGCGAGCCGGTCGGACAGCCGGTCCAGCTCACCGTAGGTGAGCGTGGCGTCGCCGCAGACGACGGCGGGCGCCGCCGGGTCGCACCCGCGGATCAGCTCGTGCAGCAGCCCCTGCCCCCCGGACGGCGGTGCGGCTCCGAGGGCGAGAACCTCTGACCGCTCTTCGGAGTCAAGCAACTCCACAGCGGACACGGGCGTGCCGGGAGCCTCGGCGACCGAGCCGAGCAGGTTCGCGAAGTGGCGGGCCATCCGCTCGATCGTCGCCGGGAGGAACAGCGCGGTGTTGTAGACGAGATGGCCCTCGATGCCGTCACGAGTCTCGCGGAGGTAGAGAGTGAGGTCGAAGCGGGTGGTCTCCGTCTCCAGTCGGAACTCCGCCAGGCCGAGGCCGGTCCGCCACTCGGCCGGAGCCTGGAAGTTCTGCAGCACGAACATGACCTGGAACACCGGCGAGCGGCTGACGTCCCTGGTCACGTTCAGCTCGCTCACCAGCTGGTCGAACGGCAGCTCCTGGTGGGCATAGGCGTCGAGCGCACCGTCGCGCACCCGGTCGAGCAGCTCCTCGAACGTCGGCTCGCCGGTCAGGTCGGCCCGCATGGCGAGCGTGTTCACGAACAGCCCAACGGCGCCCTCCAGCTCGGGGAGCGCCCTGCCGCTCACGGGCGAGCCGACGGCGAAGTCCCGCTGCCCGGAGTAGCGGAAGAGAAGCACCTGGAAGGCCGCCAGCAGCACCATGTACGGCGACGCTCCACGGGCCGTCGCGAGGTCGCGTACCCGCGCGGCGGTGTCCCGCTCGATCCGGAACCGCCACCCCGCGCCGGTGAACGTCTGCTCGGCGGGCCTCGGCAGGTCGACCGGGAGGTCCAGGGCGGGCAGGGAGGCCAGCCGTTCCCGCCAGTACGCCACGTCCTCCCGCGCGGTCGGCCTGTCTCGCTGCCAGATGGCGTAGTCGCCGTACTGGAGGGGTGGCGGACCCAGAGGGGATCCCGCGCCGACGCGGAACGCGTCGTGCAGCGTGAGGGTCTCGCTCAGCACCAGGTCGTAGGACCAGCCGTCGATCACCGCGTGGTGCGCGGTCAGCAGCAGCACGTGGTCGAGCGGACCGAGCGCGATGAGCAGGCTCCGCAGGAGAGGTCCCTCCGCCAGGTCGAAGGGCCGCGCGAGCTCTGCGGCTATCCGCCGCCTGGCTCCGTCCTCGTCCGCCTCCACGACCGAGAACTCCACCGTGGACGCCTCGTCGATGATGAGGCGGGGACGCCCGTCCTCGGTGGTGGGGAACCGCATGCGCAGGCTCTCATGGCGGGCCGCCACCTCGCGCAGCGCCCTTTCCAGCGCACCGCGGTCCAGCTCACCGGACAGGCGGGTACACAGCGGCACGGTGTAGGCGGTGGTGCCGGGGGCGTACTGCTCCATGAACCACAGCCGCTCCTGCCCGTGCGACAGCGGCGGAATCCGTCCCGGCGGCCGGGCCGGGACGGACGACGAGAGCGTACGGCGGCGCAGCAGACCGGCGAGGACCGCCTGCTTGGCGGGGGACAGACTGCCGGGCGTCTCCGCGCCGGTGTCGGTCCTCATCGGGCGCTCAGCGGACGCATGTCCGTCCAGACCTCATCGATGTGGGCCAGGCAGTCCTCCTTGGCGCCGGTGAACCCGGTGGGCCGCCAGCCGTCCGGGACGTCACGTCCCAGAGGCCAGACCGAGTACTGCTCCTCGTGGTTGATCACTACCTGGTAGGCGCTCACTTGTCCTCATCTGTCACGGGTTCGAGCAGGTGCAGTGCTTCCTCGTCGGAGAGCCCGCTGAGGGTGTCGAGGAGGACCCCCTCGACGGCGGCGGCGAACTCCGCCACCGTGCGGCGCGCGAACAGCGTGCGGATCGGGATCTCCACGCCGATCACCGCCTTCAGCCGCGCCGCGATGCGCACGGCGAGCAGGGAGTGCCCGCCGAGGTGGAAGAAGTCGTCGAACGCGCCGACCGCGTCCATGCCGAGCAGGTCGGCCCAGACCTCCGCGACCAGCGCCTCGGCGTCGGTGCGGGGGGAGACGAACGTGGCGGCTCTGTTCGCGACGGGCGCCGGCAATGCCTCGAAGTCGATCTTGCCGTTGGCGGTCAGCGGCAACCGGTCGAGGGGCACCCAGGCGCCCGGCACCATGTGCGGCGGCAGGTTTTCGGCCCCGTGCCGCCGCAACTCCTCGACCGTCGCGGGTCCCACCACATAGGCAACGAGCGTCTCGTCGCGGGCGACCACCGCGATCCCACCGACGCCGGGGTGGGCCAGGTACGCCGCCTCCACCTCCCCCGGCTCGATGCGGAAGCCCCTGACCTTGACCTGCCGGTCGGCGCGTCCCAGGAACTCCAGCTGTCCGTCCCGCCGCCAGCGGGCCCTGTCCCCCGTGCGGTAGAGCCGGCCGCCGCCCCCGGCGAAAGGGTCGGGGACGAACCGGTCGGCGGTGAGACCGGGCCGACGGGCGTAGCCCCGCGCCACTCCGGCTCCTCCGACGCACAGCTCCCCCGCCGCGCCCGGCGGGACGGGTTCCCCGTGCTCGCCGAGGAGCCACACCGTGGTGTCCCCGATGGGCCGTCCGATGGGCGGGCGCCGGCCGGCTTCCCCGTCCAGGTCTGCCGTCGTCGCGATGACCGTGGCCTCGGTCGGCCCGTACGTGTTGACCAGCCTGATGCCGGGGAAGCGCTCGCGCCAGCGGCCGGCCGCCGCCCCGTCGACCTGCTCTCCGCCGAGGATGACCAGCCGGAGAGCCGGCGGCCAGGCGACGGCGCCGCCCAGATCGACCAGATGGTGCCAGTAGGCGGTGGGCAAGTCGAGCACGGTGATGTCCCGGTCGGCTGCCATCGCCTCGGGCAGCGCGGCGGCGCCGTCCGGAAGCAGGACGAGCGTGGCGCCGGCCACCAGAGCCGGATAGATCTCCTCCACGTGGGCGTCGAAGCCGAGCGAGGCGAACTGCACGACGTGGTCACCGGGTCGCAGCCCGTACTCCTTCACCATCCACACGACGCGCGCGGACAGGGATCCGTGCTCGACGACGACGCCCTTGGGGACTCCCGTGGAGCCCGACGTGTAGATCACGTACGCCGGGTCGCCCGGCGCGGCCTCCTCAGCCGCAGCGCCCGTCCCGATCACGTCCGCGGACGGGACGGGGATGACGGTCACCCCTTCGGGAAGGCGTCCGGCCAGCCGCGGATCGGTCACCATCGCCACCGCACCGCCGTCGGCGTACAGGTGCGCGAGTCTGGTCGGCGGGTGGTCGGCGTCGAGGGGAAGGTAGGCGGCTCCCGCGCGCAGGATCCCCAGCAGCGCGACCACGGCGTCGAGACCGCGCCCGAGGCACACCGCGACCACCTGGCCCCGGCCGATCCCCCGTGCTCGCAGCACCCCGGCCAGCCGGTCCGCCTCGTCCAGCAACTCGGCGTACGTGAGCCAGGCGTCGCCGCACCGCACGGCCACGGCGTCCGGGGTGCGGCGCGCGGTGCCGGCGATCAGCGACGGCACGGCGGCGTGGTCCGGGACGCGGCCGGAGGCGGGCGGCGGCGCGGCCAGCTCGCGCAGCGCGGCTGTGTCGGCGTCGGTGAGCAGCGGGAGCTCGCGCAGGGGGCGGCCCGGGTCGTCGGCGATCCCCCGGCAGAGGACGCCGAACCTGGCGGCGATCCCCTCGACAGTGGCCGGGTCGAACAGGGCGGCATCGTAGGCGAAGACCAGGGACAGGCCGTCGGCATCCCGCCAGACCTCCAGCGTGAGGTCGAGCTTCGCCTGCGTGTGACCGTGCGCGAACGGCTCCACGGAGAGGTCGCCGAACCGGTCCGTCATCAGTGCCCGGTCGTCCTGGCTATGCAGGATCAGCATGGTCTGGAAGAGCGGGGGGTGATCGGCGTCCCGGTCGAGGTCGAGCTCGGCGAGGAGGCGTTCGAAGGGCACCTCCTGGTGGGCCATGTCGGCCAGGACCGCGCGGCGGGTGGCCTCGAGGAACTCTGCGAACGGCGGGTCGCCGCGCAGGTCGCCGCGCAGCGCCAGGGTCCTGGTGAGGTTGCCGACGACGGGTTCGAGCTCGACCCGGTCCCTTCCCGCCGTCACCGAGCCGACGACGATGTCATCCTGGCCGCAGTGGCGGGCGAGCAGGACCTGATAGGCGGCCAGCAGGGTCATGAACAGGGTGGCGCCGTGCTCGGCGCCGAGCCGTTCCAGTCCCGCCGTCACGTCCACTGGCAGGCGCACGGACAGCAGCGCGCCGTCTCTACGGCGCCCCGGCCTCCTCGGCCGGTCGAGGGGAAGGTCGAGGACCGGCGGGCCGGCGAGCCTGTGCCGCCAGTACTCGAAGGTCTCCGCGTGCTCCCTGCCGCGCTGCCACGCCGCCACGTCGCCGTACCGCAGGGCGAGCGGCGGCGGGGAGGCCCCGGCGTAGAGGCTCGCGAGGTCGTCGAGAATGACGTTCAGCGACCAGCCGTCGCCGAGGATGTGGTGGATCACCCAGCACAGCACGTGGTCGTCGTCCGCCAGCCGGATGAGCGTGAGGCGGGCCGGCGGGGTGTCGGCGAGGTCGAGCGGTGCGTTGGTGCGCGCCGCCACCAGCCGGGCGGCCTCGGCCTCGTCCCGTGCGTCGAGGTCCTCCCAGGCGACCGGGCCGGGCGGATCGACCACGACGCCTGGTACTCCCCCTGCCTCGGGGAAACGGGTGCGCAGCGACGCGTGGCGCGCGACCACCGCGGTCAGGGCGGCGGCCAGGGCCGGGCGGACCAGCGGCCCGCGCAGCCTGCGCACCAGGTACATGTTGTAGGAGGGATCGCCGGGATCGAGCCGGTGCAGGAACCACAGCCTCTCCTGGACCGCGGACAGCGGCGGCGCGCCGCCGTCCATCCTGATCGGGATCGCCTCCCGGCCGTCCGGCTCCCGCGCCTCCAGCACGGTCGCCAACGCTTGGACCGTCGGGTACGCGAACAGGTCGCGCACCGGCACGTCGACGCCGAGAGCGACGGACAGCCGGGCGGCGGCCTTCGCGGCGAGAAGCGAATGGCCGCCGAGAGCGAAGAAATCGTCCCGCGCGCCCACGTCCTCGGCTCCGAGCACCTCGGCGAACACCGCCGCCACCCGGCGCTCCATGGCGGTCGCGGGTGCGCCGCCCGCGCCGGAGTTCAGGGCCGCGGGCTCGGGCAGCGCCTGGCGGTCGATCTTCCCGTTCGGCGTGAGCGGCAGCTCGGCGAG
The DNA here is from genome assembly GCF_039649665.1 of Microbispora sp. ZYX-F-249. NCBI lineage: Bacteria > Bacillati > Actinomycetota > Actinomycetes > Streptosporangiales > Streptosporangiaceae > Microbispora > Microbispora maris. The sequence continues at coordinate 21,880 of NZ_JBDJAW010000051.1, forward strand.
CGGCACGAAGACGGCAGGCACCATGTATCCGGGCAGGACGGCACGGGCATGCGCCTCGAGCGCGTCCAGGCCGGCGACGTCGTCCTCGGCTGCGGGGACGACATAGGCGACGAGGCGGTCGGCCCGCACCACCACGGCCGTCCGGCTCGCCGAAGGATGCTCGACCAGGCGGGCCTCGATCTCGCCGAGTTCGATCCGGTGGCCGTGCAGCTTGACCTGCCCGTCGGTGCGGCCCAGGCATTCCAGTACGCCGTCACCATGCCTGCGGCCCAGGTCGCCCGTGCGGTACATCCGCGCGCCGGAAGGTCCGAAGGGGTCCGGCGGGAACCTGTCGGCGGTGAGGCCCGGCCGGTTCAGGTATCCCCTGGCGAGGCCGGAGCCTGCGATGTAGATCTCGCCGGTCACCCCGTCGGGGACGGGGTTCAGCCACCGGTCCAGGACGTGGACCCGGGTGCCGGAGACGGGGCGGCCGATCTCCACCCGGTCCGGCACGTCCGGCGGCACCTCCCAGCACGTGGACCAGATCGTGGTCTCGGTGGGCCCGTAGACGTTGAACAGGCGAGAGACGCGCGGGCGCAGCTCGGCGGCCAGGGCCGGAGGCAGCGCCTCGCCGCCGGCGAGCGCCACGACCCCGGGACGGTCGAAACCCGCGTCGAGCAGCATCCGCCAGCCCGACGGCGTGGCCTGCACGTGGGTGATCCCGTGTCCGGCGACCAGCCGGTCGAGCGCGCGGCCGTCTCCGGTCTCGGTGGCGATGACGACTGTTCCGCCCGAGACGAGCGGGAGGAACAGTTCGAGCGCCGAGATGTCGAAGGAGAGCGAGGTCGCGGCGAGCCAGCGGTGCCCCGGGGAGGCGCCGAGCAGGTCGCGGAACGACAGCAGCAGGTTGGTCAGCGCGGCGTGCTCCACGGCGACGCCCTTGGGCCTTCCCGTGGACCCCGAGGTGTAGATGACGTAGGCCAGGTCGCCGGCCGCCGGGCCGTCCGGCTCGCGGGGTGGCAGGTCGTCGTCCGGCGTGTCCCACCCCTCGAGGGTGATCACGGGCCGATCCCGGGGCAGGCGGTCGCGCAGCCGATCCTGGACGAGCATCAGGTGGGCCCCCGAGTCGGCCAGGACGAAGGACAGGCGGTCGGCCGGGTAGGCGGGGTCGAGCGGCAGGTAGGCCGCCCCGGCCCGGGCCACGGCGAGCAGCCCCACCAGCATCTCCATCGACCGCTCGGCGCACAGCGCGACGATCCGGCCCGGCCCCGCCCCGGCCGCACGAAGGCGGCGGGCGAGACGGCCGGCGGCGGCGTCCAGCTCCCCGTAGGTGAGCGACCGCTCCCCGCACACCGCGGCGACGGTACCGGGATCGCCGTTCACCAGGGCGGTCAGCGACGCCGGGGGGTACGCGGCGGGTCCCCGCGAACGGGCCGAGATCATACGTCGCTCCCCGTCGCCGAGGATGTCGACCCGGGACAGCGGGACGTCGGGATCCGCCACGACCGCGCGCAGCAGCCTCGCGAACCGCGCGGCCATGCCCTCGACCGTTTCGCGATCGAACAGGCCGGCGTCGAAGACGAAGTACGCGTCCAGGCCGTCGCCGGCCGGGTGGATCTCCACCGACAGGTCGGACTGCGCCTGGGCGCCTCCGGCGGCGAAAGGCTCGACGGCGATCCCCGGGAGCATCAGGCGCTCTCCGGACTCCTGGTGCAGCGCGAACCGCGTGCGGAAGAGCGGCGCCCGGCCTCGTTCGTGACCGGGGCCCAGCTCCGCGACGAGACGGCTGAACGGGACCTCCCGGTGGGAGACCGTGTCGAGCACCCCCGCCCTGGTCCGGCGCAGCAACTCGCTGAAGCTCGGGTCGCCGGACAGGTCGCCCCGGAACGGCAGGGTGTTGAGGAAGGGACCGACGACCCGCTCGAGCTCGGGGGTGTCCCGGGTGGAGACGGCCGAACCGACGCAGATGTCGTCCTGCCCGCAGTGCAGGGCGAGCAACACCTGGTAGGCGGCCAGCAGCGTCATGAACAATGTGCAGCGCCGCCGCCTGGCCAGATCGGAGACCGCACGGGTGAGCTCGGCGGGCAGCCGGAGCTCCACCGTCCCGCCCGAAAAGGTGCCACCCAGAGCCCCACCTGGGGCGGTGCCCTCCGGCGGAGCCGGGTGGTCGGTGGGAAGGGCGAGCACGGGCAGGCCCGCCAGCCGCTTCCGCCAGAACTCCAGGGACTCGGCGGGCACAGGACGTTCGCGCTCTCGCACGGCGTGGCCGGCGTAGCCGGCGGGGGGAGGCGGCAGCGGCGAGGGGCGGCCGGCGGCGAACGCCTCGTACAGCGCGGACAGCTCGGCGACCAGGATGCCGATCGACCAGCCGTCCACCGCGATGTGGTGGACGGCGAGGTGGAGGACGTGGTCCCGCTCTCCGATCCGGATGAGGCAGGCGCGCATCACGGGCCCTTCACCGAGGTCGAAGGGCCGCCCGGTGCGCTCGGCCACGATCCGCGCGGCGAGCCGCTCCCCATCCTGGCCGGACGCGAGGTCGACACGGTCGAGCACGGGCAGCGGGCCCGGCGCCGGCCGGGGGACGCCGTCGACACTCGGATAGCGGGTGCGCAGCGTCTCGTGCCGTTCCGTCAACGCCGCCAGGGCCGACTCAAGTGCGTCCACGTCGAGGGGGCCGCGCAGCCGTTCGGAGACGAACATGTTCGACGACGCGTCGCCGGGGTCGAGCCGCTGGAGGAACCACAGCTGTTCCTGGGCGTGGGACAGGACGCCCCAGTGGGCCTTCAGCTCACTCATGGTTCTCTCCCAGAGCGGGCAGGACGCGTCCGAGGTCGCCGACGGCCGCGCGGGCGTATCCGAGGAACGCCTCGGCCAGCGTCGCGGCGGTCGACGGATCGTAGCCGTAGTGGTTGTAGACGACGGCGCAGAGCATGCGGCCGTCGCGCTGCTCCTCGACGATGAGCTCGGGGGCGCTGAGGTCAAGCTCGCCCGGATTGGCCGCCCATTCCAGCCGCTCCTGCTCCCGGGGGAACGGGAACGGCTCGGAGGCCAGCCCCGGGAAGTGGGGCGCGCCGAAGTTCTCGTAGTGGATGCGCGAGGGGTACGGCACACGCAGTCGCGCCTCCAGGTACGGATGGAACTGGTGCTCGATCGCGCCGACCACGACACCGCGCACCCGGTCGAGCAGTTCGGCGAAGGTCGGCGCGCCCGAGACGTCGAAGCGCAGGACCAGCGACTGCACGAGGCAGCCGACGAGCGTCTCGTGCTCGGGCAGGGTCCGGCCCGGCACCGGTGACATCACGACGATGTCGGTCGTCCCGGTCCACTCGGCCAGCAGCCATGTCCAGCAGGCGGCCACGGCCATGAAGGTGGTGGCGCCGCGCACACGGGCGGCCTCGCCCAACCGCTGTCCCAGCTCGGGATCGATGTCGAAGGCATGCCTGCGCCGGGAGAAAAGACCGGTCTCCCGACGGCCGGGGAACGGGGTCAGGGAGCGGGGGGCGCCGTCCAGCACGCGGTCCCAGTACTCCCGGTTGCGCGGCCACTGCTCCTTGGCGAACCGGCAGTACTCCGCGTACGTCAGCGGCAGCGGTCGCAGCGGGCTCGGATACCCAGTGCGCAGCGCCGAGTAGACGATGCCGAGCTCGCGCAGCAGCACGCCGAAGGAGAAGCCGTCGAAGGCGAAGTGGTGCACCGACAGGACCAGCACGTGGTCGTCGTCGCTTTCCGCGTCGAGGTGCACGACCAGTGCCCGCACCAGCGGACCGGCGATCACGTCGTCCAGGCGCATCCGCTCGTCCCAGACCAGGCTTTGGGCCTCGGCCTCGTCCCGCGCCCACGCCTCGGCGACGTCGGGCGCCGGTGCGGCGGCGACGCTCACGTCCCCGGTAGGACCGACGACCGTCCGCAGGGCCTCGTGCCGCTCGACGAGCGTTTCCAGGGCGCGGGTGAGCGCCGGCACGTCCAGCGTGTCCCTGATCCTTATCGCCGTGCAGCAGGAGCCGATGTCGCGGACCGGCTCCGCCTCGAACATCCAGTACAGGAAGTCCTCCTGCTGGGTGCTCAGCGCGGCCCCATCGTGCCCGGCGCCGCCCTCGGGCGATACTCCGCCGGCCGCCACGGCCTCGTCGATCCAACGCGCCTGGTCGGCGAGCTCCGGCCGTTCGAAGGCGAGCGCGGCCGTCGCCCGGACGCCGAACCGCTCGCCGACCAAGGCGGCAAGCTGGGCGGCGCGGAAGCTGTCGCCGCCGAGTGCGAAGAAGTCGTCGCGCGGCCCGGCGGCGGGAACCCGGAGCACCCGGCACCACAGTTCGGCCAGCGTCGCCCGCGCGGTCATGCGTTCCTCCAGCTCAGGACGCTCGGTCCGGTCGTCTCGAGTTCGCTCCGGATGCGCCGGATCAGCTCGGCGGCCTCCTTGAGCGCGGGCGTCGACAGCAGCAGGTCGTAGGTCTCGGGGAAACTCCACAGCAGGTCCTCGATCAGGTACCTCCAGTAGGCGAGGCGCAGCTCGGGGTAGTCGCGCAGCACCCGCTTCTGGTGCCAGGTGTGGTGGAACCGGTCGGCGTGCGACGGACCGTCCCACTCCTCGTTCTCGACGATCCAGAACCGCTCGGTGACGGGGCGCAGGTCGACGCCGAACGTCCTGGCCACTGCCGGGGCGACCCGCTGCTCGGCGAAGGTCTGCCGGACGATAGGCGCGGATTCCGCGGGCCCCGCGTTGCCCCGCATGAACGACAGCGCCGTCCGCGCGTACTCGGCCCGGTGGCGGTCGTCCAGAAAGACGGACACGGCCATGTTCGCCGCGGGGGTGTCGAAGATCCACCTCGACAGGTCGACGCCCGACGGGTTGGGCACCTGGGCGACCGGTGGGTAGACGGCGTTGCCCGTCGACTCCCAGTGCGCGAAGACGAAGCCGCCCCGGTCCAGGCCCTCCAGGGGACGGCGCAGGTACAGATCGGTGTCGAAGATCGCGAAAGGCGCGGGACGCAACGCGGCCGCGTAGCACTTCCCCGCCGCGAAGTAGAACAGCGGATCGATGTCGAGTTCGTCGAGCGCGTCCAGTTCCGTGCCGAGGTGGTCATAGAGGGCGTCGAGCCCTTGGCGGGCGAAGTAGGCGGCGCCGAAGGTATCGGTCACCAGCTCGACGCCTCCGTGGAAGCGCCGCCAGGCGTACGCGCCGTGCACGCAGGTGAGGATCTCCTCCACCGGAAGGGCGTACTCGCCCTGGTCCAGTGTCCGATCCCGGTGGCGGCGCAGCCCGGCCCGATGCGGCCCGGTCCACAGGATGTGGGCTCCCGGCACGATCATCGCGTCATCCCTCCGCCCAGGCCGTCCACCGCGGCGGCGATGCCCGCGATCGTCGGGGTGTCGTAGTAGAGGTGGAGCGGCAGGTCTGCGCCGAGGCGGGTGCGGACCCTGGCGGCGATCTGGGTGATGGTCAAGGAGTGACCGCCCAGCTCGAACAGATCGTCGTGGGGACCCACCTCGGTGACGCCGAGGACGGCGCACCAGATCTCGTGGACCAGGGCCTCCGTGCCGCTGTAGGCCACCGGCCCGGCGGTAACCGGGAGGCGTGCGGGCCGGGGAGACGGTGACGGCAACGCCGCGCGGTCGAGCTTGCCGTTGGGGGTGAGGGGCAGCTCCGCGAGATCGGCGAAGTCGGCCGGGATCATGTACGGCGGCAGCGTCCGCGCGCAGTGCTCGCGGATGTCGGACGGCACCCGTGGCACCACGTAGGCCACGATCCGCCGCTCGCCGTCGTCGTCCTTGGGGGCGATCACGGCGGCCGAGCGGACGTCTGGGTGTTCGAGCAGCCTGGTCTCGATCTCCCCGAGCTCGATGCGGTGGCCCCGGAGCTTGATCTGGCCGTCCAGCCGGCCGATGAACTCCAGCTGTCCGTCCGGCCGCCAGCGCGCCAGGTCGCCCGTGCGGTAGAGCCGTTCCCCACCATACGGGTCGGCGGCGAAACGCTCCGCGCTGAGCTCGGGGCGGTCCCGGTAGCCGAAGGCGACTCCGTTTCCGGCGACGCACAGCTCGCCGGGAACGCCGATCGGTAACAGGCCGAGCCGTCCGTCCAGCACGTACACGCGGGTGTTGGCCAGCGGCGTGCCGATGGGGACGGCGCCCGTGACCTCGGTGACGTCCGTGACGTCCGCGCACGTCGACCAGATCGTGGTCTCCGTCGGGCCGTACACGTTTACCAGCCGCCTCGTCCTGGCCAGCAGCTCGCGGGCCAGCGCGGCCGGCAGCGCCTCGCCCCCGGCCAGCGCGGTCACCCCCGGGCCGGTGAACCCGGAGTCGAGCAGCATGCGCCACCCGGAGGGGGTGGCCTGGACGTGGCTCACCCGGTGGCGCTCGATCAGGGCCACGAGCGCGCGCCCGTCCCTGGCCGAGTCGTCCGGCGCGACGACCACCCGCCCGCCGGTGACCAGCGGCAGGTAGAGCTCCAGCGCGGAGATGTCGAAGGCGAGGGAGGTCAGCGCGACCCAGGTGTCCCCCGGCTCCGCCCCGAGCCGGTCGCGCATCGCCAGCAGCAGGTTCGCCAGCGCGCTGTGCGGGATCTCGACCCCCTTCGGGCGGCCGGTCGACCCGGACGTGTAGATGACGTAGGCGAGGTCGTCCGGCCTCGGCCCGTCCGGGAGCGCCCCGGCCGGGGGACCCGGTTCGTCCGGCACGAGCTCTTCCAGCACGAGGACCGGACCGCGGTGGCAGGGCAGCCGCTCGCGCAGCCGCTCGCCGGTCAGCACGATCTCCGCCCTGGAGTCCTCGATGACCATGGCCAGCCGCTCCGCCGGGTGGTCCGGGTCGAGCGGGAGGTAGGCGCCTCCGGCGCGGAGCACCCCGAGCATGGCGACGAGCGTGCGGGCCGACCGTTCTGCGTGGATCGCGACGAGGGAGCCCTCCGCCACCCCCGCCTCGCGCAGGCGGGCCGCCATGCCTTCGACCTCCGTGTGCAGCCTCGCGTACGTCATCGTCTCGTCCCCGAACACGACGGCGACGGCCTCGGGCGTACGGCGGGCCTGTTCGGCGAACAGAGCGGGCAACGTGGTGGCGGGGTAGGCCGTGGCGGTGTCGTTCCAGGTGGTCAGGAGCGTCTCGGTCTCGCCGGCTCCCAGCAGCGGTACCTCGGAGAGGGACGTCTCGGGGTCCGCCGCCACCGCATCGAGCAGCCGGAGCCAGTGGGCGGCCAGCCGCCGGACGTCCGCGGGTGACATGGCGCGCGGGTTGTACTGCAGGATGACGCCGAACTCCTCGGGGCCGTCCACCACGTGGACACGCAGCGCGCCGCGCACGGTGTGGTTGAACAGGGCCCAGTCGACATGGGCGGACACCTTGGGGAAGTCCGGCGCCGGCCCTCGCCTGCGATAGCCGAGCGACACCGGCGCGAGCGCGACTCCGGGGCGCACCCCGCTCACCGCCCGGGACAGCGGCACCTCCCGCACCCGGAACAGTCCGCGCAGGTCCCCGCGCAGGCCGTAGGCGAAGCGCTGGTCCTGCACGAACCGGCGGAAACTCCACTCCGGATCGGGCCTCGCCTCCACCGGCAGTTCGTTGACGAAGCAGCCGATGTGGCGGCGCGTGTCCTCCGTACGGGTCCCCAGGTCGACCGCGATCACCGGCGTGGAGTTGCCGTACCGATACAGCAGCACGTGCAGCGAGGCGAGCACGATCTCGAAGCGGCTCGCGCCGATATCCTTCGCCAGCCGGTCGAGCGCCGCGCGCCGCTCGTCCCTCAGGATGAACTCGACGGCCGCGCCGCCGTCCGTCGCGGGGACCGGCCCGGTCAGGCCGGGCAGGATCACCTCGCCGGGCTCCTGCCTGCGCGGACTCCAGAACTCCCGCGCGAAGGAGAGCTTGGCGGCGACGCGGGCGTCCTCCTGCTCCGCGAGTCCGCCGAATCCGAGCGGCGCGCGGTCCACTCGGTCGCCCACGACCTCGGCCCGGTAGAGATCGGCCAGGTCGTCAAGGAAGACGGAGGTCGACTCGCCGTCGAAGACCAGATGGTGGACCACGACGAGCAGCCGGTGCAGCCTCGGCCCAAGGACGAGCAGCGTCATACGGATGAGCGGACCGGCCTCCAGGTCGAAGGGGCGCAGGATCTCCGCGCGTACCCGCGCCTCGGCGTCCGCCGGGTCCGCCTCCTCGATGCGCAGCTCGGGCCGCTCCGCGGCGGCCACCATGTGCGGCACGCCGTTGCGCTCGCCGACGGCGCAGGCGAGCAGGGGGTGCCGATCGACGAGGGCCGAGCACGCGGCCGCCAGGGCCGGCACGTCGAGAGGCCCCTCGAAGGTGACGGAGAACGGCATCGAGTAGACCGTCCCGATGCCGCCGAGGCGTTCGTTGAACCAGATGCCCTGCTGGGCGAGCGTCGCGCGAGCAGGTGAACGAGCGGGAGTCGCGGACATCGCTGGATTTCACTTCCGATCAGGTGTGCGCAGAACGGATTCGGCGCGGATTCAGGAGACAAGCAGGCTCAGGTGGCGGGTGAAGGATTCGAGAGCGGCCCTGGCCGACGGCCCGGCGCAACGGCAAGACAGCGATCCGTCCGGCCGCTCGGTGACGACCAACCGGGGCGGCGCGTCCGCGAGCACCCGCGGCGGCAGCGTCAGCGGCTCTGCGACGCCGCCCGGCCAGTACGGCTCGGGCCGCAGCCCCTGGAAGGTGAAGCGCCCGGTGTGCGCGGGGAATCCGTCCCAGACGAGGTGCGGCGGGCTCTCGGCAAGCGCCTCCCGCACCCGCTCCAGCACGCCGGCTTCCGGGGAGACCACGACGGGGACGTTCCGGGCGACCGGTCCGACCAGCGCGGCGGCCCCGGGACCCTGCCGCGCCGGGGAGCCGACGAGGACGAGGGGCTCCCCCGGCTCGCCGGCCGTCAGCTCCGCCAGCGCCTTGCCCCAGGCGGCGAGCGCGACGGCCGCTGTGCCAGTGCGGGCCGCGCCGGCGGTACGCCGGATCGCGCCAGCCACGCTCGGGTCGAACTCCCGGGAGCAGGCGGTGCCGGCGCCGGGCGGCGCCGCGCGCACGAGCGGCACGGCGAGAGCGGCCGGGGTGAGGGTGAGTGCCGCGGCGGACTCGCTCCGTTCCCCGGCGCCCTCGTCGAAGCGGCCCGGCGGGGGCAACGCGGCCAGCTGGCCGGACAGCGTGGCGCCGTACACGACGGCGAGCTCCTGCAGGATGACGTCGAGCGACCACTCATCGCACACCAGCGGATGCGCGGTGAGCCCGAGCAGGTGCCCGTCCGGCGGTTCCGGCGTCACCACGGCCCGCAGCAACGGTCCGCGCTTCGAGTCGAAGGGGCGTGCCAGCGCCGCGGCGAGCACCGCCTCGGGGGGCGTGCCGTCCACGCTCTCCTCGAACAGGACCTCGGGGACCAGGCCGGGGACGATCCGCGCGGCGTCGCCGCCCTCCTCGGGCGGGAAGGTGAGACGCAGCGCCTCGTGCCGCCCCGCCACCTCGTGCAGGGCCCGGCGGATCATCGCGGGATCCAGGCCGCCGCGCAGGCGGATCGCCATCTCCACCGGCTCCGCCGTCGCACCCCCCGACGCGAACCACGCCTCCTGCGCGGCGGACAGCGGCACCCGGCGCCCGCGGTCGGCGAACAGCTCCCGCACCGCGGGTTTGAGGATCTTCCCGGCCGCGCCCCGCGCGAAGTCCTCGACCACGACGATCCTCGTGGGCATCTGGTGGCGGGCCAGCCGTCCCGCGAGGAACTCGCGCAGCTCACCGAAGGGAACGGGACGGCGCAACCGCACGGCCGCGGCCGGAACCGACCCCATCACGGAATGCGGCACGCCCACGACGGCGGCCTCCGCCACCGCCGGGTGCTCGTGTAGCGCCTCCTCGATCCGCAGGGTGGAGACCTTCAGCCCTCCGGACTTGATGACGTCGCTCTGCCTGTCGACCAGGAACAGGTAGCCGTCCTGGTCGAGGTAGCCGACATCTCCCATGCGCACCCAGCCGTCGCGGAAGACCTCCGCGCTGCCGGCCGGGTCGTCGACGTACGAACGCGGCGGGGCCGGGGAGCGCAGCCAGATCTCGCCGGCCTCGCCCGCCGGGAGGACCCTTCCCTCCCCGTCGCAGACACGCAGGTCTCCCGGATCCGTGGCCCTGCCGAGGGAGGCCGGCCGCTTCGGATCGAGGATCATGGCCGTCCGCGCGGGGACGGCCTCGGTGGAGGTGTAGTAGTTGACGATGGTGGCGCGGGGGAAGGCCGCGGCCAGGTCCGTCGCGACCGCCGGGGGCAGCGCGGCGGCCGACGAGCCGACCAGCACGAGGCTCGACAGGTCGTGCCGGGCGCAGGCGGCCGAGCCGAGTAGCTCGATGGCCATGGACGGGACGAGGAACGCGGTGCCCACGCGGTACGCCTCGACCAGGCGGCAGAACTCCTCGGCGTCGAAACGGGCGAGCGCCAGAGCGGCCGGGTGCGCGGTGAGCGCGTCCATCAGCATCATCTGCGCGGCATTCGTGCCTATCGGGAAGGCATGGAGGAAAAGCCGTGAGTGCGCGTATGCCCGGTGGCGTGGGCGGGCGACGTGGCCGTGCGTGAGGTTGGCGTGGCTCGCCCCCACCCCCTTCGGCGTCCCCGTGGTTCCCGAGGTGTAGATGATCTGCGCGAGCTGATCGGGGCTCACGTCGACGCCGACGGGCGAGCGGTCGTCCGCCTCGACCTCCCCGAGGCGCGCGGTCCAGCACTCGACCGGCGGCACGTCCCGGGAGTGGTGCAGCACGGCCACGGCCGAGCAGCGGCGGACGATGTCGGCGACCTCGGCGTCGGCGAGCCGGTCGGAGAGCGGGACCGCCACGCCGCCCGCCTTCTGCACCCCGCAGCAGGCGATCGCGTAGTCGATCCACCGCTCCCCGCCGAACAGCAGACCCACCCGGTCTCCCGGGCGCAGCCCCCGCTCCAGCAGACCACGGGCGACGGCGTCAGACCGGCTGTCCCACTCGCCGAAGGCGAGCTCGCCACGGCCGTCCACGACGACCGCGGCCCTGTCGGGCTCGATCTCCGCGCGCTCCGCCAGCAGGCGCGGAACGGTCAGCGCAACCGTGTGGTGCACTTTCGGCTTCTCCTCGTACGTCGTGACAGGGGCGCGGCTTAGCGGCGGACCTTGGGACCCGAGCCCGTCGAACCGCGCACGATCAGCTCCGGCCGGAAGACCAGCTCGTGGTGTCGTGAGGGGGCGCCCCCGATCACCTCGAGCAGGGTGTCGACTGCGGCGGCGGCCATCGCCTGGACGGGCTGGCGCACCGTGGTGAGCGGCGGGTCCGTGTACGCGATCAGCGGGGAGTCGTCGTATCCGACGACCGATACCTCCCCCGGGACGGCCAGACCGCGTTCCCGGCAGGCCCGGATGGCGCCGATGGCCATCAGGTCGCTGGCGCAGACGATGCCCGTGCAGCCCCGGTCCAGCAGATGGGCCGCGGCCGCCTGCCCGCCCTCGACGGAGAACAGGGAGTGGGAGATCAGATCGCCGACGTCCGTCACGCCGAGCAGTTCGGCCAGCGCCTGCCGATATCCCTCGATCTTCCGGATCACCGGGACGAACCGGGCCTGGCCGACCGCCAGCCCGATGCGTTCGTGCCCGAGATCGACCAGATGCTGTACGGCCAGCCTCGCCGCCAGCCGGTCGTCGGGGGAGACGAAGGGCGCCTCCACGTCCGCCGCGTGCCCGTTCATCAGCACGATCGGCACTTTCTGGGTGATGAGCTCGGAGTACCGGTCCGAGCGTGCCGTTGTGTCCGCGTGCAGCCCGGAGACGAAGACCATCCCGCTCACCCCGCGGTCGAGCAGCAGTTCGGTGAACTCGTCCTCGGGTGCGCCGCCCGGCATCTGCGTACACAGGACCGGCGTGTAGCCGTACTGGGTGAGCGCCTTCTCGATGGCCTGCGCGAAGGCAGGGAAGATCGGGTTGTCCAGCTCCGGGGTGATCAGCCCGATCAGCCCGTTGCTCCGCTGCCGCAGCCGCTGCGGCCGCTCGTACCCCATCAGGTCGAGAGCCGCGAGCACGGCCTGCCGAGTGGCCTTCGAGACACCCGGCTTGCCGTTCAGCACCCGGCTGACGGTCGCCTCGCTGACGCCGGCCTGCGCGGCGATGTCCGTCAGCCGGGGAATGCCGGCCGCTAGGGGGCTCAACGACATCAGCGTTCCCGCCACCACGCGGCGGAGTCCGGGGCCAGGACGATCCTTCCGTCGCTCACCTGGACGGGAGCGCTCGCCAGCAGGAGTTCGCCCTCCACCGTCAGCTCCACCGGCCGGTCGCCGAGGTTGATCGTGCAGACGAAGCCATCGCCGCGGGAGAAGGCGATGCTGCCCTCCGGCGCGTCGAGCCACACGAGGGGCCCGTCGCCGAGGCCGAGCAGCTCGCGGCGGAGGCGGAGGGCCCTGCGGTACAGGTTCAGCGTCGACTCCGGGTCCTCGGCCTGCGCCTCCACACTGAGTTCCGCCCAGGACTCCGGTATCGGCAGCCAGGCGCCGTCGGCGCCGGGCGGCGCGAAGCCGAAGGGCTTGACCTTCGTCCAGGGCAGCGGCACGCGGCAGCCGTCGCGGCCGCTGTCGGGGTCGCGCAGTCGCTGCGGGTCCTGCAGGTACTCCTCCGGCAGGTCGAGCACCTCCGGCAGCCCCAGCTCCTCACCCTGGTACACGTACGCCGAGCCCGGCAGCGCCAAGGTGAGCAACGCCGCCGCGCGGGCGCGGCGGCCCCCGAGATCGCCGCCGCCGTAGCGGGTGACGTGCCGTTTCACGTCGTGGTTGGACAGCACCCAGGTCGGGGGCGCGTCCACCAGCGCCGACGTGCGCACCGACTCGTCGATCACCTCCCGGAACGCCTCGGCGTCCCAGGGGGCGGTCAGGAAGTGGAAGTTGAACGCCTGGTGCAGCTCGTCGGGGCGGACGTAGTTGGCCAGCCGCTCGGGCGAGGGCGCCCACGCCTCGGCCACCCCGATCCGCTCGCCCTCGTAGGAGTCGAGGATGCGCCGCCAGGCCCGGTGGATCTCGTGCACGCCGTCCTGGTCAAAGAACGGGACCACCTCCATCCCGATCATCCGCGCCTGACCGGACCGGCCGACATCCGGGAGACCCGGAGCCTTGACCATGCCGTGCGCCACGTCGATACGGAAGCCGTCCACACCGAGGTCGAGCCAGAACCGCAGCACGTCGGCGAACTCCTCGTGCACCTCCGGGTGCTCCCAGTTGAGGTCCGGCTGCTCGGGGGCGAACAGGTGCAGGTACCACTGGCCGTCCTCGACCCGCGTCCAGGCGGGCCCGCCGAAGATCGACTCCCAGTCGTTGGGCGGCAGCTCGCCCGCCGCGCCCTTGCCCTCGCGGAAGATGTAGCGCTCCCGCTCCGGACTGCCCGGCCCGGCCCGCAGCGCCGCCTGGAACCAGGGGTGGCGGTCGGAGGTGTGGTTGGGCACCACGTCCACGATGATCCTCAGCCCGTGCCGATGGACGTCGTCGATCAGCGCCTTCGCGTCGTCCAGGGAACCGAAGATCGGGTCGACGTTCCGGTAGTCGCTGACGTCGTATCCGAAGTCGGCCATCGGCGAGGGGTAGAACGGCGTCAGCCAGAGGGCGTCCACGCCAAGATCGGCCAGGTAGGGCAGACGGTCGCGGATGCCGAGCAGGTCACCGATCCCGTCCCCGTTGCCGTCCGCGAAGCTGCGGACGTACACCTGGTAGATCACCGCGTCCCGCCACCACCGGGTGGCGACCGCCGACGGGCGGACGGCGAGTTCTGTCACTGGGCTTCCCCGATCCTTGTAAGAGATGGAATGTCCATGAGTGCGCCGTGAAGGGGTCACATCTTCGTGGCGCCGCTGGTGAGCCCGGCCACGAGATGACGCTGGACGAGCAGGAAGACGACCGCGGCGGGAATCGCGATGAGCACGGCCGAGGCGGTGAGCAGTCCCCAGTCCGACCAGTGCTGGCCGACGAACTGCTGGAGCCCGACGGCGAGAGTGCGCTTCTCCTCCTGCGACATGAAGACCGTGGCGTACGCGACCTCGCCCCACGCGGTCATGAAGCAGTAGAAGGCGGTCACCGCGAGGCTGGGCCTGGCCAGCGGCAGCACCACCCGCCAGAACGTGCCGAACGGCGTCAGCCCATCCACCAAGCCCGCCTGATCGATCTCCCTGGGGATGGTGTCGAAGTAGCTCTTCATCATCCACGCGCAGAACGGCACGGCCACGGTCAGGTAGGCCGCGACGAGCCCGGGAACCTGGTTCAGCAACCCGAGGCCGGCCATGAGGTTGTACAGCGGCACGATCAGGATCGCCACCGGGAACATCTGGGTGACCAGCAGCAGCCACATGACGCCCCGGTGACCCGGAAAGCGGAACCGGCTGATCGCGTAACCGGTGGTCGCGGCGACGAACACGCCCAGGACCATGGTCAGCCCCGCCGCGAGGACGGAGTTGAGCAGCCAGAGGGGGAACTCGGTGTCACCGAGCACCCGCGCGTAGTTCGTCAGCGACGGCTGGTTGAAGAGCTCCAGCTCGGACGACAGCCACCCGTCCCGCGGCTTGAGCGAGGTGAGCACCAGCCAGACCACGGGGAACAGCGAGATGAGGGTGGCGACCAGGAGTGTCCCGTGCAGGAGGACCGAGCCGGCCAGGCTCCGCTGCTGCCGGCCGTACGACCTCGTGTGAGTGGTGGCGGCGCTCGGCATGTCGGTGCTCACCAGGCCTCCCCCTGCTTGCGCAGCGCTCTGCGGTATACGAAGGTCATGGCGACGAGCAGCATCAGGATGATCACGCCCCAGGCCGCCGATCCGGAGTAGTTGCGCACGCCGGTGAACGCCTCACGGAAGGCATAGGTGACCAGGATCTCCGTGGAGCTGCCGGGGCCGCCCCGGGTGATCAGGAAGATCATCGGGAACATGTTGAACGTCCAGATCGTGCCGAGCAGCACGACCGTGCTCGACACCGAGCGCAGGCCCGGCAGAGTGATGTGCCGGAACCGCTGCCAGGGGCTGGCCCCGTCCACCTCGGCCGCCTCGTACAGCTCGGCCGGGATCGACTGCAGGCCGCCGAGCAGGGCCACCATCATGAACGGCACGCCCACCCAGACGTTCACGGCGATGACCGCGAGCTTCGCCGTCGTCGGGTCGTCCAGCCAGCCGACCGCGCCGAGCCCGGCGGCCTTCAGCATCGCGTTGATCACGCCGAAGTCGCTGTTGAACAGGTAGCGCCAGATGAAGGCGGCCACGAACCCGGGAATGGCCCAGGGCAGGATCAGCAGCATCCGGTAGACCGAGCGGAGCCGCAGCCGGCGATGCAACATCATCGCCAGGCCGAGGCCGATCCCGTAGTGGAGGCCGACGCAGACGACCGTCCACACGGCGGTCCAGGCCAGCCTCTCCCAGAACAGGCTGCTCGTGAGGATGTCGACGTAGTTCTCAAGCCCGACGAACTTGTACGTCGCCGGGATGACGTTGACACCGATGGTGCGGCCCACGTTGGCCTCGGTGGCGTCGGTCAGGGACAGGTAGACGCCCCGGGCCAGCGGCCAGCCGACCAGCACGCCGATGACGATCACCACCGGAGCGGTCATCGCCCACGCGTACCAGTGCTGGGACAGGAAACGCCGCACCGGTCCGGGCCGGCTTCCGCGGTGGCCGCGGGCGCCGAGCGCGCCCGCGGCCCCGTCCCTGGCCGTGCGGGAGGCACGTCCAGTCGTGGTCGCCACGATCAGCTCCAGTCCTTCATGATGCTGTGGTACTTCTCGTCGACCTGCTTGAGCGCGTCCTCCGGCTTGGTGCCGTCCAGCAGTGCCTGGTAGCCCTCGAGCAGCGGTTGGAACAGCTGGCCGCCTTCGGGGATCCACGGGCGGGCGACCGCCGTGTCCAGGATCGGCTTGAAGACCGCCACGTCCTGGTTCTCCTTGACCTTCGGGTCGTCGAAGCTGGACGCGCGGGCCGGAAGGAGGCCCAGCTCACTGGAGACGGTGGCCAGAGAGCTCGCCGAGCTCATGAAGCGCAGGAACTCGTAGGAGGCGTCGAGGTTCTTGGATCCCGCGTAAACGGCGTAGTTCCACCCGCCGGTGGGCGCCCCGGCCTTGACCGAGCCCGCGGGGACGGGCGCGATGCCAAGGTTGCTCCTGTCCTGGAACTCCTTGCCCTGGTAGACCTCCGAGAGCGCCCAGGGACCGTTGTAGATCATCGCGGTTTTGCCGTCCTTCAGGGCGGTCATCGCGTTGGCGTAGCTGTCCTGGAGGGCGGGCTTGGGCGCGGCCCCCGAGCTGATCAGGTCGGCCACCTCGCCCAGCGCCTTGACGTTGGCCGGCGAGTTCACGACGATCTTCTTGCTCTGCACATCGAGGAGGTCGCCGCCCTCGCCGTAGATGAACGGAAGCAGGAAGTAGGAGTCCACGTTCAGGGTGAGGCCGTTCACCCCGGTCTTCGCCTTCACGTCGAGGGCGACCTTCTTGAGCTCGTCGAAGGTCTTGGGCGCCTCCTCGTAGCCCGCCTTCTTCAGTAGCTTCTTGTTGTAGAGCAGAGCGAGGGTGTCGGTCACCTGGGGCACCGCGTACGTCTTGCCCTCGTACTTGGTGCTGCTCAGCGGCCCGGGCAGGTAGTCGCTCTCATTGTCGATGGCGCGGGTGCCGTCGAGCGGCTGGAGGTAACCGAGCGAGGCGAACTGCGAGGTCCAGGCGACCTCCGAGCGGATGATGTCCGGGGCGCCGGTCCCCGCCTGCGCGGCCGTCTGGAACTGGCCCTGCGCCTGGTCGGACGGCACGTTGACGTACTTGACCTTGATCTTCGGGTACTTGGCCTCGAACTCCTTGATGAGCTTCCGGAAGGTCGGCCCCTCGCTGTCCGGCCGCGTGGTGTCCCACCAGGTGATCTCACCGCTGATCTGGGTCGGGTCCGCGGGGGCTGCGGACTTCTCGGTCGCCGCCGACGTGCCGCTGTCATCGCCGCTGCCGCAGGCGGAGGCCGCCAGCGCGAGAGCCGCGACGACTGTCACGGCCGAAATGGCTCGCCGCATGTCTATCTCCTCATGGGGACGTTCAGGGGATTGAAACGCGCCGGCGAGAGCCGCTCGCCGGCGTCTTTTTGGGGGTGAACATGACGTTACGCGGCTGCAAGAAGTTTTGAAAGACCTTGCAATGATCAACTGCTATTTCGTTATCTACGACAAAGCGTCACCTTGTGATTACTGATCGCAATATCTAGGATGAGACATTCGGGCAAATCAGACAGACGCGAGCATTACTCGCACTGGCACCGAGACATGTTCTGGAATTTTCTGCAAGCTATTGCAATCCGAATGGCCGCTGAGTAACTTCCAGGCAACACCTGGGAAACCTGGACATGGAGGCCCCTACGGTGTGCCCATCCCCCACCGGCTCGAGGGCGCCGCCGCCGCCTCACCCGCATCCCGCGATGTCGGGGCCGGGCCGTCAGTTCGTCCTCGCGTGTGCCGTTCTCATGCCATCCGCAGTGGCGCGGATGAGGACGCCGCCGCATCGTCACGGCAGCTCATGCCGTCGTCCTCAAAACCCGTACGCCTTCTCGCAGGCGTCACGCATGGAAGCGGGCCGGGTGTTGACCCCACCCGGCCCGCATCAACGGGATCCCGTCCTGAGTTCTGGAGACCCCCCTTTATGAGACTGTACAAAGCAATCGTTGCGGGCGCGTTAACCGCGACCGCGGCGGCCGGCACCGCCGTGGCGCTGCCCGTGCTGACCGAGACCGCCGCCAACGCCGCCTCCGCCCCCGGAGTGACCGTCAACCTGTGGAACTGGAACTGGAAGTCGGTGGCCAGGGAGTGCACCGACGTCCTGGGCCCGGCCGGGTACGGCTCGGTGCAGGTGTCCCCGCCCAACGACTCCATGTCCAAGGGCGGCTCGGTCTGGTGGGACATCTACCAGCCCGCCCGCTACACGCTGACCAGCAAGTTCGGTGACGAGGCCGCGTTCAAGAACATGGTCGACGCCTGCCACGCCGCGGGCGTGAAGGTGCAGGTGGACACCGTCATCAACCACATGACCGGGCAGGGCGCCACCAGCTACGGCGGCTACGGCTTCAGCAAGTACAACTACCCCGGGCTCTACTCCTCCTGGGACTTCCACTCCCCCACCTGCGGGATCGACAACGCCGACTATGGAAACAACGCCTGGCGGGTGCAGAACTGCGAGCTCGTCAGCCTGTCCGACCTCAACACCGGCTCCGACTACGTGCGCGGCCAGATCGCCGCGTACATGAACAAGCTGACCGACCTGGGCGTCGACGGCTTCCGCATCGACGCCGCCAAGCACATCAGCCCAGACGACCTCGGGGCGATCAAGTCGAGGCTCAAGGGCTCGCCCTACATCCACCAGGAGGTCATCTACGGCCAGGGCGAGGCGGTTCAGCCGAGCCAGTACACGGGCATCGGCGACGTGGACGAGTTCGTCTACGGCCGCAAGCTCAAGGAGCAGTTCACCGGCCAGATCAAGTATCTGCAGAGCTTCGGCCAGAGCTGGGGCCTGTCGGTGGGCAGCGACAAGGCCATGGTGTTCGTCGACAACCACGACACCGAACGCAAGGACGCCTCCGCCGGCGACGGCACGCTCAACTACAAGTACGGCGCCACCTACAAGCTGGCCAACGTCTTCATGCTGGCCTGGCCGTACGGCAAGCCCAACGTCTACTCCTCCTTCACCTGGAGCAACAAGGACGGCGGGCCGCCGTCGGCCAACGGCGGGTTCGTCACCGACACCAACTGCTCCAACGGCCAGTGGACCTGCTTCGACCGCGAGATGACCGGCATGGTCGGCTTCTACAACGCCGTCCAGGGCACCTCGGTCGGCAACTGGACCGACAACGGCGGCAACCTGATCGCCTTCAGCCGCGGCGACAAGGGCTGGGTCGCGATCAACAACGAGAACGGCAGCGTCACCCGCACCTTCACCACCGGCCTGCCCGCCGGAACCTACCCGAACGTGGCCGGCGGCGGCTCGGTGACGGTGAACTCCGGTGGGACCGCATCGGTCACCGTCCCGGCCAAGAGCGCCGTCGCCATCCGCGTCGGCACGTCGGCCACGCCCTCGCCCACGGTGACGCCGACCGGTGACAAGACCGCCACCGTCTACTACAAGACGAGCTGGGGCACCGCCAACATCCACTACGGGATCAACGGCACCTGGACCACCGTCCCCGGCGTCGCCATGGACACCGCCTGCACCGGCTGGAAGAAGAAGACCATCCAGCTCGGCGCCGCCACCACCTTCCAGGCCGTCTTCAACAACGGCTCCGGCACCTGGGACAACAACGGCGAAAAGAACTACACCATCGGCACCGGCACCACCACCGTCAAGGACGGCGTGGTCACCGGCAACGCCGCCAACCCCTGCGAGGGCACCACCCAGAACAGCGCGACCGTCTACTACTTCACGGGCTGGAATCCGGCGAACATCCACTACGGGATCAACGGCACCTGGACCACCGTCCCCGGCGTCGCCATGGACACCGCCTGCACCGGCTGGAAGAAGAAGACCGTCGACCTCGGCACCGCCGCCACCTTCCAGGTCACCTTCAACAACGGCTCCGGCACCTGGGACAACAACGGCGGCAACAACTACACCATCGGCACCGGCGCCACCACCGTGAAGGACGGCGTGGTCACCGGCAACGCCGCCAACCCCTGCGGCGGCTAGACGACGCCGGCGCGTCCCGGTCCCGTCCGGGCCGGGACGCGGTCCCACCCCCCAGCAGAAGGAAAGGACCGCAATGAACCGCAGACGCGTTCACCTTGCCGCGGCCACGGCGATCGTCGCGTTGTCCAGCCTGATCCCGATGGCCGGCGCCCGTGCCGCCAACAGTGCCACGGTGTTCTACAAGACGGGATGGAACCCGGCCAACATCCACTACGGGATCAACGGCACCTGGACCAACGTCCCCGGCGTCGCCATGGACACCGCCTGCACCGGCTGGAAGAAAAAGACGATCGACCTCGGCACCGCCGCCACCTTCCAGGTCACCTTCAACAACGGCTCCGGCACCTGGGACAACAACCAGGGCAGGAACTACACCATCGGCACCGGCACCACCGTCGTCCAGAACGGTGTGGTCACCGGCAACGCCCCCGACCCCTGCGTGACGGCCTCGCCGTCCCCTTCCCCCTCACCGTCGAGTGGAGGCAAGGCGACCGTCTTCTACTACAAGAAGACCAGGGGCTGGAGCTCCGTGAAGATCCACTACCAGCCCACCGGCGGCTCGTGGACGACGGTCCCGGGCATCGACATGGACGAGGAGAGCTGCGCCGACTGGGCGAAGAAGACGGTCGACCTCGGCAGCGCGACCGGGCTCAAGGCCGCCTTCAACAACGGATCGGGCACCTGGGACAACAACAACGGCGCCGACTACGCCATCGGTCTCGGCACGACCACGGTCAAGGACGGCGTCATACGCGCGAACGCGCCGGAGCCGTGCACGCCCGACCCGCCGGACACGACCGCGCCCAGCGTGCCCACGGGCCTGGCCGCGACCGCGTCGGGCACGACCGTCACGCTCACCTGGACGGCGTCGACCGACAACGTCGGTGTCACCGGTTACGAGATCAGCCGGGCCAAGGGCGAGGAGACCCCCGTCGTCCGCTCCGCCTCCGGCACCTCGTACAAGGAGTCCGGTCTGGACGCCAAGACGACCTACACCTACAAGGTGCGGGCACTGGACGCCGCAGGCAACAGATCCGCCTACACCGATGCCGTCTCGGTCACGACGGGCGACGGGCCGCCACCCGTCACCCAGGGCACCCCGCTCGGCGGCGATCCGCGCAAGGACTCCATCTACTTCGTCATGACGGCGCGGTTCTACGACGGCGACACCTCCAACGACAGGGGCGGAAGCCAGAACATCCGCTCGGGAAACGCGGCGAACAACGACCCGATGTTCCGCGGCGACTTCAAGGGCCTCATCGACAAGCTGGACTACATCAAGGCCCTCGGCTTCTCCGCGATCTGGATCACCCCGGTCGTGCTGAACCGCTCCGACTACGACTACCACGGCTACCACGGCTGGGACTTCTACCGGGTGGACACCCGGCTGGAGACGCCCGGCTACACCTACCAGGACCTGATCAACAAGGCCCACGCCAAGGGCCTGAAGATCTACCAGGACGTCGTCTACAACCACAGCTCCCGTTGGGGCGCCAAGGGACTGTTCGTCCCCCCGGTGTACGGCGTGCGCGACGAGCAGTGGAAGTGGATGTACAGCGCCAAGGAGGCGGGCCGGGAGTACGACCCCATGGTCGAGCATCAGGGCGACGACCCCGGCATGACCGCCGCGCAGAACCAGATGGCCAAGGGACGGCCGTACAACGGCGACCTGTGGTCGACCGAGGAGCCGGCGGGCAACACCTGCCGCAACTGGGGGACGCCGACCCAGTACTACAGCCCCGAGGGATACCGCATCTACAACTGCCAGTGGCCGAGCCCGACCTCCGGGATGTTCCCCGCGAAGTACTACCACCAGTGCTGGATCGGCAACTGGGAGGGCGAGGACTCGCGCAGCTGCTGGCTGCACGAGGACCTGGCCGACTTCAACACCGAGAACGCCGAGGTGCAGAAGTACCTCATCGACGCCTACAACCGGTTCATCGACATGGGCGTCGACGGCTTCCGCATCGACACGGCCGTGCACATCCCCCGGGTCACCTGGAACCGCCGCTTCCTGCCGGCGATCTACGACCGCGTCAAGGAGAAGTTCGGCGAGGACAAGGCGAAGGACTTCTACGTCTTCGGCGAGGTCGCCGCGTTCGTGAACGACAAGTGGAACCGCGGCTCGGTCAACCACTCCGCGCAGTTCTACACCTGGAAGGAGCGCAAGGACTACAGCGCCGACGACGAGAAGGCCGCGATCGAGCAGTACAACTACGAGGAGCAGCTCGGCACGGGCAACCAGCCCACCAGCACCAACGCCTTCCTGGACGGCAACACCTACCACGCGCCCGACCACTCGAAGTTCTCCGGCATGAACATCATCGACATGCGCATGCACATGAACTTCTCCGACGCGCAGAACGCCTACAACAACGGCAAGGACTCCGACGACAGCGTCAACGACGCCACCTACAACGCCGTCTACGTCGACTCGCACGACTACGGGCCCAACAAGTCCGGCTTCCGCTACAGCGGCGGCACCGACGCCTGGGCCGAGAACATGAGCCTGATGTGGACCTTCCGCGGCATCCCCACCCTCTACTACGGATCGGAGATCGAGTTCCAGAAGGGCAAGCAGATCGACTGCGGGCCCACCTGCCCGCTCGCCACCACGGGCCGCGCCTACTACGGCGACAAGATCGAGGGCACCGTCACCACGAGTGGCTACGGCGAGGTGTCCGGCGCGTCGGGACCCGTCGCGACGACGCTGAGCCAGCCGCTGGTCAAGCACCTGCAGCGGCTCAACCAGATCCGCCGGGCCATCCCGGCGCTGCAGATGGGGCAGTACTCGACTGAAGGCGTGTCCGGCTCGATCGCCTACAAGCGCCGCTACACCAGCGGGTCCACCGACAGCTTCGTCCTGGTGACCGTCTCCTCCGGCGCCACCTTCACCGGGATCCCCAACGGGACGTACGTGGACGCCGTCACCGGAGACAGGAAGACCGTCACCGGCGGAACCCTGTCGATCGACCTGAACGGCAAGGGCGACATGCGCGCCTACGTGCTCGACCTGCCCGGCAACCCGGCCCCGGGCAAGATCGGCACCGACGGCCCGTACCTCAAGTAGTCCCTTCGACACGTCGGGGCGGGGAGCGCGCTCCCCGCCCCGACGGGCGCCGCGGGGCCGGCGGGCAATCACCGCCGGCCTGTCCGCCCCGCCTTTGCGGCTATCCGGCGGCGGGCAGCTTCGCGGGCACCGGCGCGGTGGAGCGGCGGACGACCAGTTCGGGCCGGTGGAGCAGTTCGGTGCGCGGCGCGGGCAGCCCGCGGATCTCGTCCAGCAGGCTCGCCACGGCGGCCAGCCCCATGTCGCGGACCGGCTGGCGGATCGTGGTCAGCGGCGGATCGAGGTAAGCCGTCATCGGGGAGTCGTCGAACCCGACGACGGACACGTCCTCCGGCACTCGCAGTCCGGCCTGGCGGATGCCCCTGATCGCCCCGATGGCCATGATGTCGCTGCCGCAGCAGATCGCCGTGCAGCCCCTGTCGAGGAGCTGCTGCGCGGCCGACTGGCCGCCCTCCACCGTGTAGAGCGTGTTGACGACCAGCTCGGCCGTGTCGGCGACACCCGCGTACTCGGCCATCGCGCGGCGGAAACCGTTCGTCTTGCGGATGGTGGGCACGAACCGCTCCTGCCCGACGGCGAGACCGATGCGCCGGTGCCCGAGGGACGCCAGGTGGCTGACCGCCATGTCGAGTGCGGCGGCGTCGTCGTTGGAGATGAAGTGGGCGTCAATGTCCGGCCGGTAGCCGTTGATCAGCACCATGGGGAGGCCGAGCTCGATCAGCCGCAGGTAGCGGGAGCGGTCGGAGCGCGAGTCGGCGTGCAGGCCGCTGACGAAGATGATGCCCGAGACCCCGCGTTCGAGCAGCAGATCGGTGTAGTCGTCCTCGGCGATACCTCCGGGCGTCTGCGTGCACAGGACGGCGGTGTAGCCGGACAGGACCAGCGCGTTCTCGATCACCTGGGCGAACGCCGGGAAGATCGGGTTGTTCAGCTCGGGCAGGATCAGGCCGATGAGCCCGGTGTTTTGCTGCCGCAGCTTGGGCGGACGCTCGAAGCCGAGGACGTCGAGGGCGGTGAGCACGGCCTGCCGCGTCCCCGGCGCCACTCCGGGCTTCCCGTTCAGCACCCGGCTCACCGTCGCCTCACTCACGCCCGCTTGGGCGGCGATATCGGCGAGGCGCATGGTCATGATGGTCAACTTACCTTTCCTTGCCCCTGCACCCGGTCCCATGCCGTCATACCTGGCATGCGGGGGCGCCGGGGCACGCCATAAGGTCGCCCCTAGCGTATCGAAGCGCTTACAGCTCTTTCAGCGCTTGCAAACCGTGAAGGGTCAGAACCCGACGATCCCTCGGGAGGCGGAGCGCTGTCCTTGCAAGAGCCCCGCCTCCCCTACCGCGGGCCTGGGGCAGGGGCCTGTGGAGGCGGCAGACGATCAGCTCGGGGTCGAAGAGTTGCTCGCCGCCGCTGTTGCCGCGACCCTTCACCTGGTCGGCCAGCGCCCGTGCGGCGGCGCCGATGGTGAGCACCGGATGGGCCGTCGGTGTGGTCCTGGCTGCCCGGGGCCGGACGTCCGCCTGCCGTTCCTCGGCGTGCCCGCGCCCATTCCGCGGCTCGGGGCGGACCGGATCCGTGCGGACGATGCGCGTCTTCGCCGCCCGCACGTCCTGGCGCTCCCTCGTCCACTCGTGGTCGATCCTCAGCTCACACGACACGGCCCGCATCCGTTGTTCGGAACTCGACGGCCCGCGGCTGCGGATCGGCGATCGAACGATCCTGCTGGCGGCTCCGACGCGACAGCGCCAGCGCAACTGGCCGAACCACCGCGCCGCACGCTGGCCGGCGACCTGCAACCCGCACCTGTTCGTCAACGTCTACACCGCCGTGCGGACTGGGCGGGCTCAGCAACGTCTAGGCCAAGAAGAAAGTGGCACGCACGTCCGGCAAATCCACGAGGACCGCATTCTGCATGAGGCCACGCCCCAGCGGGGACACTCGACACGGCTCTGTGATCTGTTCGGTCTGTCCATCAAGAGCGCCCAACGCTACACCGCGCTCGCCACCGACCTAGGCGCCGCCTAGGGCCTGTCTCAAAGCCTGGTGAGCCAGTCGTTGATGGCGCTTACGTGGACGGCGGCTTGGTAGCGGACGGCGAGTTTGTCGTACCGGGTTGCGATGGCGCGGTTGCGTTTGAGCCGGTTGATGCCGCATTCCACGGCATGACGGGCGCGGTAGTCGCGGGCGTCGAAGGTGAACGGACGACCGCCGCGGCTGCCGCGCCGCAGCCGCGCGGCGATGCGATCGGCCGGCTCAGGGATCGTGCACCTGATTCCGCGGCTGCGCAGGTGAGCGCGGATCGCCCGGGAGGAGTAGGCCTTGTCGGCGCGGACCACCTCAGGCCGGGGTACGGGGCCGGCCGGGCCCGAGCCTAGGGACGCGGATGCCGGCCATGACCGCTTCGAACTGCGGGGCATCGCCCCGCTGCCCGGCGGTCAGCACCAGCGACAGCAGCCGTTGACCCTGTTCACGGGCCAGGTGCAGCTTGGTCGACAGGCCACCGCGTGAGCGTCCCAGCGCGTGGTCGACCGGCTCACTGCTCACTCCGCCCGGCGGTTCGGCCTGCAGACGCGGATCACGCCGCGCGCCTGCCGCATGCTGGTGGGCCCGCACGATGGTGGAGTCCACCCCGACCTGCCAGGTGATCGATCCGGCGGCATCAGCCCGGGCCTGCAGCCGGGTGAGGATCTTCTGCCAGACGCCGGCCCGCTGCCAGCGTCGAAACAGGGCGTACACCGCCTGCCAGGAGCCGTAGCACTCCGGTACGTCCCGCCAGGGAGCGCCGACCCGTACCCGCCACCGGATCCCGTCGATGAGCTGCCGCTTGGTCCACTTCGACGGCCGCCCTGGTCTGCTCGGCGCAGGCAGGAGCGGCTCCAGCCGCGCCCACTGCGCATCGGTCAGGTCGAACCGCCTCGTCACCGCTAAGGTGGCCAACGAGGTCTCCGGTGTTCAGGTTCTTCTTGGTCGATGAACCCTCTACCGGAGACCTCTTTGCATGTCCGGGCGACACGCCGTCAGTCAGCGGACTTGGAGACAGGCCCTAGGGCTTGTCTTCA